>CAYOBG010000078.1:0-6970 GCA_964402265.1 uncultured Candidatus Nitrosotenuis sp.
GTCCCCGATTGGTAGTGTCTTTATCTCAAGGTTAATTCCAACTGCGCGCAACAAGTCAGGGATGCCACTTTTTTTCTCGCGTTCATCTACTACAATTCGAAGATTCTCTATCTTCATAATGTGAGATCAGATTTCTTGCTAATATTTATTGAGAAGGAGGCTTTTGCGCGCCGTGAATCATGTCGTTGATCTTGGTTTCCTGTTCCTTGATGCTTTCCTTGATTCTTGCCTCTTGCTTTGCCAGAACGGTTACTCGTGTGTTTGCAAGTTCTTTTCTTTCCTCTAGTTCCGATATGAGCGCTGTTTTTGTGGATTTTATCAGAATGGTGCCTGCGTGTTTGTATACTGCATCAGTGTCTGCTATTTTTTTTAGCTCTTCCAGTGCACGTTCAGATTCCATTTGTTCAATGTCCAGCTGCTGTTTTTGGGCCATTATTGATTGCAAGTTTTGCTGGGATTGTTGTAATTTCATTAGTTGTTCTTGCAGCCATGGAGGAATTTGTTGGCCCTGTGACATGGATGTGATCTCTTTGAATTTCTTATAACCGTACCGATTCGAGTGAATCCGAGCTTGCCTGGATGAGTCGCAATGTAGAGTTGAGGTTTGCCCGAAGATGCGACAGCTCAGTTGCATCAATTGTGATGTGAATTGTGTTTTTTTTCAGCAAGATCTCAGTCTTTGTCGGATTTTCAGGATAAAACCGGTTATCGGCACTTATGGAATCAAAAATTGCTTTTGTCTTGTCTTTGTCGGTAACTGAAATTGCGGCGCTAATTGTCGAGGTCATATGCGGTTCCGGCGATTTTGTAGCCGCATTTCTTGCATGCCCAGATTCCCACTGCCTCTCGCCCGAACTTGAGTGAGCCACATTGGGTGCATTTCCTTTTCTCCTTTAGTATGGCATGGACTGCAGAGAATTTCTTTCTGTGCTTGATTCCATACTTTTGTCTAAGACCTTTTAGTGATCCGCCTTTTTTTAGCATTTAACTTCTACCTGCCTGTTTTAGCATGTCCCTTATTTTTGCTCCGGTTGAAATCGAGATTTGCCCGCATTTTGATAGTTGTTCTTGCGTGAATCCGTCACGTCCGCCCTTTTGTATTGCGCAAATGTTGCCGGCAGCATTGGTAGTTATTGTGATTCTAGCATCCATGCAATTCCATTCATCTGCGTTAGGGTCAACTATTATACTATCACCGATTTTGCCCATTGTGACAGAAATAGGAATTGTAGTAATTGGCGGGTCATTTTTTACACCGTCTACCTTGCTAATTACGCCGTCTTTAATCTCCCATTTTGGAATCTTACATGACAGAATGCTTGCAACTGAAGCATACGAGCATGCATCAAATAGATTGCCATCATAATCAGTAACAGAGTTATCAACGAATAATCCAATTACGGATTTGTCTTTTTCCAAGACTAGCTGTTTCAGATCAATCATTCCGCTTTCGCGAATGCCTCTGTCTACGACTCTGGCTAGCTCAATTACCTCTTCCCCTGGAGGTCCAGGTTCTGCGTTTGGGTCTGCCAGCGGTAGTATCTCTGCAGTACAAATGAAAATTCCTCTATCACCTAAATCCGGGAATGGCTTGTCTGGCTGAATTTTAACACCACATACTACTTCAGTATCACCCAGTCGCACTCGAGCCGAGCCCTCTGCCTTTGGTATAACACCGGTGTCAATTGTTAGTGGTCTTGGCTCATCTAGTGCACGTCCGTCTACTCGTTGTCCTTCTTTTAGTAGTGCAAGAATTTTTTTCTTTTTTAGATCATCAATTATTGGAGCAGTCATTCAGCATTATCTCCGAAAAACTTTTCCTGTAGTGCCTTTTTCTGCACCTCATAGACAAGCTTGCATCCGCTAATTGCGGTGTCGACACATTTGTCATATTCTTGTGGAGTCAGTACTCCATCTAGTTGGATTAGTGTTATTTTGCCCAGGTTTGGCATGTATGCAACTGGCATGTCTGCTTGGCCTTCTTGGTCCTCCTCATTGTTGATATCAAGTACTATTGTGTCAGCTACTTTGCCTGCGGCACACGCAGAAACCATGTCCCGCATTGGAATGCCTGCATCTGCTAATGCAACGGCTGCTGCATCAAGTGCAGCACATCGTGAACCGCCATCTGCCTGGAGAATCTCAATGAACACATCAACTACGGTTCTTGGGAAGCTTTCAAGCATTACTGCTGGCTCTAGTGCCTCTTTGATTACTTTGGAAATCTCAATCTCTCTTCTGGATGGCGCCGGATTCTTTCTCTCACCTACAGAAAATGGCTGCATGTGGTATCTGCATCGCAGTATGCCCCGGTCTGTGTTTGCCAAGTGTTTTGGATGAACGTCTCGCGGACCAAATACTCCAGCTAAAATCTTGTTTTCGCCAAATTCAATATATGCAGAGCCGTTTGCGTTTTTTAGGACTCCTGCCTTTATCATAATTCTGCGAGGTTGATCAATTGTCCTGCCGTCACAGCGAATCCCTTTGTCATCTAGTAGTACTATGTCTGTTTTTTTTACACCCATTATTATTCACTATTTGATCCTAACATTTGTTGTATTTTTTCAGTCAGATTTGCAACGTGTGCCTGTTCTTCGACCATTTTGATTGCTTCTATGGCCTTTAATAATCCCTCTGGCTCTTCACATGAAACAACGACGTAACCATTTTGTCCAATTGTAATTACGGCCTTTGTTGCAGATTCTATTGTTTGTATCATAGAGCCGCGCTTGCCGATTAAACGTGGAACCTTACTTGGAGAGATCTTGATCAGCTCACCTTCGTCAATTTTGCCCAAGTCCCTATCAGAAACAGTAATGAGTGGATCACGTGACCTATCAGAGTTTGCCACACGTGCCGCGATGAGATCACCAGTCTTTAGTCGTGATGTGAGATCATCTACTTTAGGATTAAAGTCGCGCCCAAAAACATCTGATGCTGGCAAGATACCTGCATAGCACGAGTTGATGTTGAGCTCCCATGATAGTGAGGTGTGTGATTTTACTATACCAATTATGAAATCATCAATTCTTGGAATGTACATTCCAGTTAAAGGAATTACGCGAACGCCGCTGTCAAAAATTTCAGAAATGCCAACAGTTGTTGCAATTATTTTGTCGCCAAAAAGGTGAACGTTTTCTTCGGCTCTGTACGGACCGGTTGTGATTACATCGCCAGGTATGACATACTTTCTTTTTACATCATCCATCATTTTACCATCTCCACCGTAGCGGAACCTTTAGTTATGGAACCTAGTCGGTCTATCACGCTTGCCCTTGCCCCCGCAGGTATTTCTAGTATTGCTTTAAGTGATCCATTATTTTGCCATTCTTCTTTTTTCAAAGTGCCAGTAGATTTTAGGACTGCATATGATTGTCCCGCATATTGAGCTGGGACGGTAATCTCAAGCAACATGTTTTCTGATTTTAGTGGGATTATACTTCGAAGCTTCTCAACAATGTCTTTGCATTGTTCTTCTGTGTTTCTGAAAGGATCAATTGATGCACGCGCTTGCTCTAGTGCTTGCTCTATTCTAAGTGGCGGATGTGGTAGGTGTGATCTCGGATCGACGTAGGTCTTTGCGATATAGTCTATGATTTGTTTTCTTTTTTCTGTGACCATTTTGCGTCTCTGATCAGTTGTAAGGTTTAGGTCTCCTTTTTTTAGTATGATTTCAGCTATTGCCGTTTCGTCTTGTGTGTTGAATGCCTTGAGGAGTTTTTCAGTAGAGGGTTTTGTTCCCTTGTTGGAATCAGTATAGACCTCATCAGATACTAAAACTGTGGAAATGTCCTTTCTTTTGCCAAGCTTGTACTCCAGGGCAGGATCGGGCTTGACTAGAATCTCAAACTTTTCTCCCGCTACTGAGTGCCTAATCACAGTTACATCTGTCATGGGATAGGTAACAAAATCACGTATTTATCTCTGTCAAAATCAGCCACGCTAGATTTTTATGTGGACTTGGAAAATTTTTTTCTAATTGCCTTCTTTGGAGATTATATCACAAGACAAAAACCGTATTTCTGTTAAGATAAAGGGAGTTGCCCTTCAGTATGCAAATGCGCTGCGCAGAATTTGCCTCAACGGCGTGCCAGTCTTTGCCATTGATACAGTAGATGTCATTGATAACTCATCTGTAATGTCAGATGAGGGCGTTGCTCACAGATTAGGCCTAATTCCTATCAAGACTGACCTTAAACGATTCTCAGAGCCACACTTGTGCTCATGCAAAAGCCAGGCAGGTTGCTCAAACTGTCGAGTAATGCTAGTAATTGATTCAGGTGACACAGATACTACAAGAACGATTACATCAGCTGAGCTAGTCTCTGAAGACCAGACAGTAAAGCCAGTTTCTGAGAAGATTCCAATTGTCCAGGTAGCGCCAGGCCAAAAGCTCAAAGTCGAGGCATATGCAAGACTTGGCCGCGGAAGCACACACGCAAAATGGAACTCGGCAAATGTTGCAGTTCTGACTCACACTGACAAAGAAGGAGAATATGTCTTGACTATAGAAACCACAGGTGCACTAAGTCCTGAGCAAATAGTTACTGCTGGTGTGGATGAGCTTGCTCAAAGACTAGAAGAATTTAAAGAAGTAATTTCAGAGCTAAAAGCTTAATCATAACATTATATTTGGGTTAAAAAAGCGCAATATCTATGACCAATCAGTTAGTACTAAGCATGGTAAAAGAGCTCAAGTCAGCTTCTACAAAAAACAAGGCTCCAATTTGGTCAAATCTTGCAGAAATGGCACTAAAGCCAACAATTGCAAAAAGAATCGTGAACCTAGCCAAACTAAACACCGTAACTAATGACAACGATATTGTTATAGTTCCAGGCAAGGTTTTGGGCACAGGCAATATTTCCCACAAAATCACACTATGTTCATTTTCAATTTCCACATCAGCTGCCAATAAAATCAAGCAAGCAGGTGGCAAAATAGTCACACATTCCGATATGATTTCCAAGTTCCCAACAGGAAAGGGAGTGAGAATAATTGGATAGCCAACAAACCCAATCACTAGTAGTGGATGGAACAAACCTTTTGGCAGGAAGACTCAGCTCAAATGTTGCCAAGCTGCTATTGCAGGGAAATCGCGTAACAGTAGTGAACTGCGAGAAAATTCTGATTAGCGGAAACAAGAGAAACATCATTCAAAATTACAAGGATTTTTTGTCAATTTCCAGTGTCTTGCATCCAGAGCACGGTCCATACCACCCACGCAGACCAGACACCATAATGGAAAGAATGATCCGTGGAATGCTTCCAAGAAAAAAGCCATCAGGACAGGCAGCACTAAAACGACTGCGCACATACATTGGAGTTCCAAGTGGCCTAGGCTCTGTAAAAAAGACGGTATTTGATAATGCAAAGATAACACGACCGCAGGCAAACTACACCAGCATGTCAGATTTATCCCAAGAAATAGGATGGACTAGATGACTCCAAAGACCGAGATTTATTTTGCAACAAGAAAGACATCAAAGGCCCATGTCTACATCACAAAGGGCTCAGGCAGAGTTAGAATCAACAACACACCTGCAGAAATGATTCAGCAGGAAATGGCACGAGAGGTAATACTGAGTCCACTGGAAATTGCAGGTGATTTAAGATCAAAGGTTGACATTTCAGTTAGAGTAAAGGGTGGAGGATTCATGGGTCAAGCATATGCAGCAGCAACTGCAATATCTCGTGCACTAACAGGCTGGACAAAATCCAAAAAAGAGCCAAAAGAGCACCCACTACCCAAGCAAACAAGGAGTGAGCTAAGAAAAAGAATAAACGATTTCGATAAACACCTCCTAAGTGGAGATGCCAGAAGAAAAGAGCCAAAGAAATTCGGTGGACCTGGCGCAAGAAGAAGAAAGCAAAAGTCATACAGGTAGATTGAAAGCAGTAATCTTGGCAGGCGGCAAAGGCACGCGTGCAAGACCTTTTACTGATTACTTCCCAAAGGCAATGATTCCGATTTATGGCAAGCCACTAATTTCACACATCATACAACATATCTCCTCTTTTGGTATGATTTCTGAGATAATCATAGTAACAGACCTCAATGGGCTTGGCGGCCAGATCAAGGGCTATTTTGAAAAATCAAAAAAGATCAAGTTTGTCCAGGATTCCGGAAATGGGACTGCGGGTGATCTTGTACATTTGTCAGGCATGATAAAAAACGAGCCATTCTTTTTGTGGTTTGCAGATAATTTGTGTGCAATTGACTTGGAAAAAATGTACAAGCATTATACTGATAAAAAAAGCATCGCCTGCATTGCAACCAGACAATACAGGAAGGAAGAGACCGGGTTTGCAAGTGTGAATAATGGAGTAGTGACCAAGTTCATTGAAAAGCCTCTGATAAAAATGGAAAACTGTGAATGCACCGGAATCTATGTCTTGTCAGGTGAGATCCTAGATACAATAAAATCAAAATCAAAAAAGAACCTAAACCTCTCATATGACATACTGCAGGAATTATCAGAAAAGGGACTGGTCAGCTCTTACGATATTGGTAAAACCCCTTGGGTGGATGTAGAATCCCCAATAATTCTTGAGCGAAAATCAGACGAGATTAAAAAAATTATTCATCAGTCAAGTGCGTGATTTTTCTCATATAGCGCGATTTTGTCCTGATGCTGTAATGTAACTGCAATGTCATCGAGTCCTTCCAGTAATGTTCTCTTTCTGGATTCGTCAATGGTAAAAGGAATTGTTTTTGAATCATATTGAATGGTCTGAGACACTAGATCAACTTGAATCACACAACCAGATTTCATTATATCAGATACTATCTCGTTTCCCACAAATATTGGTAGGATTCCGTTTTTGAAGCAGTTATTGTAAAAAATGTCTGCAAATGAAGGTGCTATTATAACATCAAACCCATGGTCCTTTAGTGCCCATGCAGCGTGTTCCCTACTGGAGCCACACCCAAAGTTCTCGCCCGTAACCAGTATGTGGGAGTTGGCATAT
>CAYOBG010000079.1:0-6862 GCA_964402265.1 uncultured Candidatus Nitrosotenuis sp.
AGGACCCATATGATTCCGTGAATCCTCAGATGAAGATCAAGGATATCATATCAGAACCGCTTGAAATTCACAAAATCGGAGACAAGCAGAAAAGAACTGAACTAGTCCGAGAGGTCTTGCATGAGGTAAAGCTAGAACCAGCGGATGATATCATGGAAAAATACCCACACATGCTATCAGGTGGACAACGCCAGAGAATAGTTCTTGCACGTGCATTAGTACTAAAGCCAAAGATGATAATTGCAGATGAGCCAGTATCAATGCTTGATGTCTCAATTAGAGCCGAAGTTTTGGAATTAATGGAAGGGCTGCGACAGAAATACAACATTTCGTTTTTGTATATCACACATGATCTGGCAACTGCTAGATACTTTGGGCAAAAAATTGCCATCCTACACAAGGGAAAAATTGTAGAGATGGGTCCAATTGATGAGGTCTTGTTCTCACCAAAACACCCGTACACTCAGGCACTAATTGATGCGATATCTGAGCCTGATTCGAACAATCTGACTCGTGAGAAAAAAATTAGAGTTACTGATTTTTCAGGCACATAATTTTCATTATAATTAGTTTAGAATTAGGCGGAAGGGATAGCTGAAAGATTAAGAACTCTCACAAAAATTGGTTCAAAATTGATCAACCGTGCATTTTACGTTGGATAGTAGTTAGACAAATAGATTCTGCACTTTTTTCTTCTAGAAATAGGGTGAAGTCGTCTTTAATTCAAACTAGAAGTGACAATACTTCTAAATCCGCTCATCTTGTATATTGAAAAGATGATTATTCCAATTGATACCAGCATAAACAGTGGCGAATATGCAGTCAAAAACAGGCTTCCGCTCAAAGGCAACAAAAATCCAATAAAAGAAAAACAAGCAGGACATACACCCAGTATAAAGCCAAGTGCACTACCGCCAACTCCAGATTTTGCATTTGGTTTACAATCAATGCATTTGTTTTTTGAAAACAGATACAGTGAGACAAACATACCAAAAAGGATTGAAAACCCAACATACAGTGACGCATTCAATGGTTTTTGGGAAATATCTGCAAACCAAATCTGAAATGCCAAGGACGTGCTTGTTGACTGAATCAAAGGGTTGAGGAAGAACATTCCAATTGCTGCAGCTATTGCAATCAATGGTTTTTGTTTTGCCGCTTGAATCAAAATTATGCTCATGTTTGCAATAATGACTCCATTACCGGGCTTATTGCTTCATATCTGAGTGGTGCAATGTCCTTCCACTGTACCAGACCGTTTTTGTCAAAGACATATTTTGTATCAAGTTGTTGAACATTATAGGTCTGTGCCATGTCTATTCCTTTTGATACATACCAGTCATCACGCCCAAACTTTTGTTTCCATGATACAAACTGATCATCCGTTTCCTTGTCATCAACAAACACAATTAACACATTAAACGCACTATCTCCTTTTTCCACGTCATATTTGGCAAGGTTTTGTGCTCCTATCTGACAAGGAGTGCACCAAGTGGTCGTAAAGAAAATGAATAGAGGTTTTCCATCAAAGATTTGTTTTGTGATTGTTCCTTTTTGAGGATCACTTAGGGTAAAATCAGGAGCACTTGAGCCTATTTTTGGGCCAGGCAGATCAATTTCTTGAGTTATGATTCCCTGATTTTCTGATGGGTGTGTTGTGCCAACTGTAAATACAATTGCAATTATGACAGCAACAATTACCCCACCAATCACTATTTTGGATTTTTTCATTCAGCAACACTTGGGTTTTGATTCTTTTGGAATATTGGATAGAATCTTGCTGATTTCTGAGACTAGTTTTTCTTTTGGCATGTAACCTGCAAGCTCGCCAATTTTGTTACCCGCATAAAATATCTTGATTGCTGGAATGCTCATCACTCCAAGCTTGCTTGCAAGATCCTGATTTTCCTCTACGTTTACCTTGACAAAATCCATTTTGCCCTGATGCTCCTTTGCAATTTCATCAAATATTGGCATTAGTTTCATACACCAAGGACACCAAGGTGCCCAAAAATCAACTACTACGGGCAGATCCGACAACAGAAAACCTTGTTTTTGTGAAATGTTGCCTGTAGCTGGCTTGTCTAAAACTGCATGCTTGGCAATTTCTGTTGAGCAGCTGTTGTGTTCATTGCAGAAATTTTCACATTGCTGTGCATTTTGAATTTCTCTGTATTCAAAACCGCATGCCTCACATCGGTATAGTGTCTGGTTTTGCTGTACAGTTTCCTTTACCATATCATTACTACATAATTTGTAGTATTTAAAATACAAAGTTCATAGTCAAGTAGTAACTACGAAAGATCAAAGTAATGGTAATGTCATCAATGTATATCAGCAAAAGGCAAGAAAATACTCTTTGAAAGTTGGACTGCCACTAAAAGCGTGAGGTCTACACCTTTGACGGCATGGTGTTTTTTCTTCCATTCTTGCAGGTGTTCCGTTGAGCAAAAGTAGTTTATGTATGGGCAAAAGTCTTCTGAGATCTTTTTTTGAACTTCACCACTAAACCCAACAAATACCATTACCTTTGGATCGAATTTTTCAAGCTTATCCCCATGAATTGTAATGTCGATTAGGTCTTTACAATGCAAGCATTTAGACTGAATTTTTGCATCTTTGTTCAATACAAACGGGATTCCAAGTGAGTCAATTGCACACCAGACGTGTATTTTTCTATCATTTATGGAAAAACTATGTGATGTAGGTAGGCTTGATACACCATAAGCACCAGTAATTTTGTTTTCCTTGTCAAAAGTCAAAACGCCCTTGTTTCTTGATGAGTAGAGAATTTCGCGTAGGGTTTTCAAGTCAAAGTTCAGTTCTTTTGATATTGTCTCTTCAGACGGAAAGAAATTGTGCTCAAGATAGTATTTTGCTATCCAAGCCAATGCCGTTCGCTCAAATTTCTTTATCTTATGAGATTCTAAAACAAGTGACTGAAGCTCGTCTATTGTTTCTGGTAACTTTTCAAGATCAAAAATTAATTTAAATCCAGAACGCACATTTTCATCTATCGTACAACAACTTTCAGAATTCATTTTCGTTCAAATAAAACCAATAACGAGCCCTTTTCGTCGATGTATTTTTTTGCTAATATGCCAATTACGATTCCATATGCAATATGAGCTAGCAGTGAGGCAGTAAATATCGTATAACCAGAACCATAGTTGATGCCAAAAGGCCCTACCATTGTAAGCATCCAAGGCGCAAGCATCATACCAATGTGTATGATAATTCCCCAGATCAGAGCAAAATACCATCTGCCTTTTCCAACAATTAGTGTATAAACAGCAGCCATTGTGGCACCATTCCAAAAATGATACAATCCGCCTGCTACAAGTTCTGAAGTGGAGACTATGGAATGATCTTCTTTGGCCATATGATCTGATTGGTGAGTTTTTCCTGCGGTTTGTTGTGAATGTGTCGATTCACTGTCATGCATTTCATCATTCTGATCCATCATACTATCAAAATTTTTCATATCCACAGGCATCAAAAGTAGCCTTCCGGGCAAGGCTATCATATCGTCATGAGGGATCCACTGCACGTATATGCTTGGAATTCTGATTGCCTCAAGGGATATAGTAGCTATTGCTCCAATTAGAAGGCCAACAAGAAGTGTTTTTGCAAATTTTTTGTTCTTTTTACTCCAATAAATTGAAATGAAGAATACTACAAATAACGATGGCAAAAGCAAATAATTTCTATAATCAGAAAATGAAATGATGTTGGCAAACCCAAATATGAGAAAATTTACTGATGCCCCGAGTGATATTATTACTAGTACTGCCAAGCCAATTTCTTTTTTGTATTTCATTTGTTGATGATCAATCGATTTCATATTGGCTGCCAATACTACTAATAGTATAGTATTTAAGATACAAAGTTCGAAGTAAAGTAGTGACTATGAAGAATCAAAGTAATGTGGTTTGTCTGTGTCCAATTGATGGCGTAATAGATACAATTGGTAAAAAATGGGGATTGCTCATAATAAATGAGATTGGCAATCATGGAAAACTAAGATACAATGAATTGATGTCAGAGCTTAAAGGCATAAGCCCTTCCACACTAGCATCCATGCTCAAAGAATTGGAAAAGGAAAAATTAATTGAAAAGGAAATGTTCAGAGAAATCCCTCCTCGCGTGGAATATTCATTATCTACCCGTGGAAAAGAACTAAGAGAAGCTATTATTCCTCTAATCAAGTGGGCAACAAAAAAGGGAAACTATACAATTCATTGCAGTTGTAGTCTGATCAAAAAATAGTCGTTCTTTACTCTTCTGCAAAAAAAAGAAAAATTAGGAGACATTTACAGTTCCTTTCATGCCTGGATGAATTGCACAAAAGTACTCATATGTACCAGGCTTGTCAAATTTCGCTGTAAATGTTTCTCCTCCCTTTATTATCCCGCTGTCGATTTTTCCATCAGGTTCAGTAGTTCCTTCCTTCACTGTGGTTATGGTGTGCATATTTCCGTCGATGTTGACAAACGTCAACGTAGTGCCTGCCTTAACATCTATTGAATTTGGTGTGAAGAACGGTGCCTCAATTCCTACAATATTCACAGTGTTTGGTCTGGGTGCTGACTCTGCCGAAACTAGCTGCGTCTCACCAATTGAATCTGCCACATTTAATGTGAATCTGGCTTTCGCATTACCAAATATCAGATTTGACACGGGTAATGAGTTCAGATCCAGATTCAAAGTGTATTGGCCAGTCCTTGGAAATGTTGTCGTATATGTCATCACGCCAGTATGTCCGTGGTATGCACCATTCATTGGCATCATCATTCCTCCAGATGGAGCTGAGCTTGCTGTCACAAAAGAGCCGGCTCTAACTTTGAGTAACATGTCAGGATGTGTAACCATCGAGTCGTCCTTGGCATTGGTAACAGTAAAGACCAGTGTAACGGGTTGTCCCGAAACTATCTGATCAGAACTTGTAGCCATCTCAACATTAAGTGATGTGCCTTTTTCTGAGCCAGCAACGATACGTACTTGTTTTTCAGCTAGCACAGTTATTGGGAATTCATAGGTTCTTGTGCCAAAGTCATTGTCAGGATCTTCTTTCCATCCCTCCATTGGATCACCTGAAAGCATTGTATGTGTTCTTGCCATTCCAGGAACATCCATACCCATCATTTTGAGTCCAATTGATGATGTGGTAAGAGATATGG
This sequence comes from uncultured Candidatus Nitrosotenuis sp., assembly GCA_964402265.1. Classification (GTDB taxonomy): domain Archaea; phylum Thermoproteota; class Nitrososphaeria; order Nitrososphaerales; family Nitrosopumilaceae; genus Nitrosotenuis. The sequence goes on from CAYOBG010000079.1 coordinate 5,181, forward strand.
TGTTTTGCCCTGCCGTTGGAAATGAAATGTTGAGATCCATCATGCCAACATGAGAGTGTGCTGTTGTTGTTTTGTATATGATGTTGCCATTTGGATCTTTGACAGATATTGCCCAATCCACATGTGTTAATGGTGCATCGGAGTCACTGTCCGATACTCTCATTTTTAGAGTAGTCAGCTCATTTGCATAGACCGTTTTTGATGTTTCAAAAGACACTGAAATGTTGTTGGAATCGTCTGAGAGCGGTTTGTTTTCACTAGCTGCTAATGATTTTTGTGCCATAGCTGCATGATTACCATGTTCTGGAGACCATGCTAGTAGTGGCAGCATCATCAAAGAAACTGCAGCCAGAGAAAGTAACATTATTCTCTTTGTATTCATTGGCACAATACAATTACCGAATACTATAAGCCTGATCTGCAATAGTTCAAGTTTTTTTTGAATGATTTAATTTGTCATTTGGAATTTTCGAACCAAAATTAAGCAATATTCCAACATCTAAAATAAAATGGTTCAACTAAAACTTGCATGATTGTACATTCTGCTTTTTAATCTTAAGGGAATTTACCAGACATAGACAATGCATACTGTAACGTCTATGACACCCAAAAAAAACTTGGACAGCTGGTTATCTAACCAGTCTCCCAATAACTGGCTGTTCAAGTTTAATTAAACTTGAGCTGTTTTTGTCTGATTTTATAAAATGCCAGTAAATCAAATCCAAAGATTATTGTCAATCCGACGTATGATAGTGGTTGACTGTAGTTTATCAGAACCGCCGACAAGCCAGTCCCAAATATGCTTGGTAGGAATGAGATCACGTAAAGCCACCAACCACAACAACCAAGAGGGACAAGTGAAAAAAACGAAAAAAATGAAGTAACTGCAGTACTTCCAGAATTTCCACCCATCATTCTTCTTTTGGCAAGACTGCACCCAAATTTCTTGGCATATTCAGAAAGAAAAGACTGTAGTCCAACTCCAATCCCCATGCCAAACATAATTGGTGAGTTTAACTGAATTGCGGCAAAGGCGGCGCTGAGAGGATCGAGTGCAGGAGTCGTAATTACTACTATTCCAAGATATGCTGCTATGGTGATGGTTCCAAGCAATATTCCCTTAATGATAGGCTTCAAGATTTTGAATAAACCTCAGTTGTTGGGTGAAATGCCACCCATTCAAACCAAAACCCAGGATTAAATGCAATTCTGTCCAATTGCCTGCCCTTCAGCGGTCCCGAGATTGCTAGTCCATCAATATCCCAATGTGAGCCGGTTTGCATATCCATCATGTTTTGATCATCAAGTGTAAACTCTAAGATCTTACCATCAACTAGTCTGTCAAACGCTCGCACATTAGACTCCGATGCTAAAACAAGCACTAGGTTTTTTTCACTTACCTTGTCATTTACTATTTTTTGTGATTCCATATCAGATAGCTTGTATGCCTTGAAGTAATCTTCACTCTCAAACCCTAGAATTATCTCCTTTGGATGCATTCTATCGTCAGCATTTTTGACAGGAAAAATGATTCTAGAATCTGTATAATAATCACCATAAGGATCAGTCCCATAAGGCCTTGAAAACCCCGTATCTATGGACAAGACCAATGTTGCCGGATGGAGTTTTTTCCAGTCAGACCATTTTGCCAAATCAAATGGAATTTTTTCTAGTTCGTATCC
>CAYOBG010000080.1:0-6857 GCA_964402265.1 uncultured Candidatus Nitrosotenuis sp.
TACATTTTACATCCGGACTAACAACATATGGCGATCTTAGAGTATAGTAAACTTGGTCAGTACACGGTGCTGGTGAACCAAGTGGTGCCACATGAGACACGTGGTTAAACCCGACATATTCTAGTGAACCCATGTACAGGTTTGCATCACTATCTACTGGACCGAATGCTAGAGAATAACCCCACAACACCCATTGTACTGAGATTAGACCCATTACAACTAGTGTCATGCCGATTACGTTTACCGCGTTCTTTGATCTAGCAAGACCTCCGTAGAAGAATGCAACACCTGGTGTCATGAATAGAACCAATGAGGTTGCTGCAAGTATCCATGCAGTGTCACCAGTATCGATCATACATGGCGCATAAGTTCCAGAACCGGGTTCTGTCTCATACCAACACTCGTGCGTGTTGCCAGTATCAATTCCTGTGCCATCTTGTATGTATCCTCCCATACCATCAGTTACTTGTTGCGCATATGCTAGTGGAATCACGGACGTAGCTGTTGCTGCGACTGCTATCAGAAGTAATAGAGCATATCTTCTGTTTTTTGAATACACTTCTTCGTGTATTCGTCCCCAATACATTGCCCGATAATATGAGGCTAGCAATATAAGATGTCTTTCGGATATACTGAAAATTTGTTTAATCTATGTCGAAATCAGGGGCAATAATTTATCATTTGTTTTGTGGTTTGCCAAAGTTGTTCTTATTTGCTAAATCTTGATAAGATTCTATAATTGTTGAATGGATTTTTAATTGTAGATGGACTGGCAATTGCTTGCCAGGGTCCGGCATTAATCCCATCTACTAATACGAGTATGCAAATTTTGTATTAAAGGCTCACGTAGAAATTATTCAGAATTTTGTAATGCCGCATTTTGCATAGTATTGTTGGTGGTATTCTTCTGCCTTGTAGAATTCTGGCGCTGCTTTGATCTCAGTTACGATCTTTTTGGCAAACTTGCCAGAGGTTTCTTGTTTTTGTTTTGATTGTTGTGCTATCTTTTCCTGCTCAGAGTCATGGCAAAATATTGCAGAGCGGTACTGGGTTCCAATATCAGGTCCCTGCCTGTTTAGTTGCGTTGGGTCATGTGAGTTCCAAAAGACATCAAGGAGATGCTCATATGATAACTGGCTTGGGTCAAACTCTACTTGGACTAGTTCTGCATGTCCTGTTTGATCGGTGCAGACCTCCTCATATGTTGGATTTTTTGTCTTTCCTCCACCGTATCCGACTTGGGTTGATGTCACGCCCTTTGTGTTTCGAAAAATATCCTCAACACACCAAAAACATCCCGCTCCAAAAGTAGCCTTCATGATAATATCATATAAGATCGGGAATTAAAATGATTGTCCAGATTTATTTTTCATATAGCCAGACTTCTATCTTTGTCAACGGTAGGGTGAGATTGTCTGGAATTGCAATCAATAGTCCTGCGTCTTTTGCCACACCGATACATGTACCAGAGAATCGCTCATAGTTTTTGCCAAAGCACTCCCCATTGGTGTAATGCTGGAATTTGCCGTTGTCTGTGTCAAAGTTTTCCTGCTCTGCTTTGGATTGTACAAAATAAACATCAAAGCCCACCATGCTGTCATTGATTTTTACTGAATAATCAAAGGAGGTGCTATTTTTTGAGGTGCAAATCGGGATGAATTGAGAGTAGCCTGACCTTATCTGGGATTCGTGCTCTGTTGGACTTTGTTTGCTGGATAGTGTATTATACAAGGTAAAATTTGGGTCTGGGCTTTTTTGCATACCATTGACATATTCTACTTGATGTCGGATTACATCTGCTCCAAACCTTGCATAGTGCGGCTCCCAAGAATCGCGGCAGTTTGTGTTGCTGTTTTGCACTAGGATGTATGGCTTGTCATGAGTGTAGTGAATTTCATCAACATTGTTTTGTTTTGAAATCTCTAGTCTTGCCTCCGGGCTAAGTGATTTTTCGGTGCCATCCCGAGACCAGACATTTGTTATCTCGTATACGATATTTCCAGGATAGCTTTCCCACTCTGGCTGGAGATGCACGTATACTGATTGCTTGTTTATTGCTTGTTGCTGCAAGACAAATGCAGATACAATGTAATATGATACAATGATTCCAATTACTGCAAGAATTAGGTAGTGTAGTTTTTTCAAGTATTTGATGTGAAATGAATGCTGCTTTTGAAAGTTTTTGTGATTATCGTTTGATTAGCTAACTTTTAGTGCCTCGCCAGTTTCATGATAGTATCGATGCTCTATTTCCTTGAGGCGCTCTGAGATTTTCAGATCCTGCTTTTTGAGGGATTTTGCCTTTAGTGTATGATATTCTTGGACTAGCTTGCGCAGCTCAGACTTTTTCATCAATACCATCCACATTTTGCCAAATTCAAATTATTTGGTCGGCTCGCGATAATTATGATTTGAGAAACTCACGGTTATCGAATTTGGATCGTCTGCACGAATGAAAAACTCGTTTGTCCTGCAGCTTTTAGGCATGATTAGGCCCCAAACTGTGACATCTATAGTGTCCCTATCGGACTTTATTTCTAGGTCAGGCGAGTATAGCTTTTCTGCTCCTGCGCAGACTTGAACCTCGACAATTAGCCACACATGTAGGGTTCTTGACTTTATTATTTTTGTAATCTTGACTGACTTGCCGTCATTAGTATATGTGAATTCTTTGATGTCTTTTTTTATTGTGCTTGACTTTGTATCGTGTTTTGCCTCTGCTAGTCCAGCATTGAGAAATAAAGACAATACAAGAAGAGACCCCAGTACAAGGCCAGCCGTTTTCATTGTGGAAATACTAGACGAAAATATGATTTAAAATTTTTCAGATCATTTCTTTAGTCTGTTTTTGATAAACAATATCAAAAAGGCAGGCGCTACAAAGTACATTCCAGCATTTAGTAGCATGATTCCTAGTCCGTATCCTATCATTTGTTGTTCTGAGTCAGTATCAGCATAATTCAGAATGGATAATGTGGAAAGCATTGGAGTTATTGCAAGCTTGACTAGTCCCTTGAATGCCGGGCTTTGTCGCTCAAGGTCTGCTACACCCGGACTAAATGAATAATAGAATTCGTTGAATCCAGACATGAATGTTGTTCCGATACTAGTCTTGGACAATGCATCATCTCTTAGTTCTCTTAGCATCTGGACTTGGGGTGCAAGCTCTGTATCATATGCTGCAGTTGCAACAAGGCATCCTCCTCCAAGCAGTCCCTTTGCTTCATCTACAACACAGACTCCTTTGTCAAGATGGGTTCCTGCACCACACTGGAGCTCTTGTTGCTCTTCTGATCCTGGTTCTGGTGCACCAACTACCTCATAGATTGTCTGGGTTGGGAAGTTTTTGTCAAACCATGACTTGAATGCAGCATCGCTATTGTATCGCTCCACATATGATTCCGGAGTTTTTGTAGGATCAGGAAATCCAGGAATGTGGGTTGTTTTTGGTTCATCTTTTGGCTCATCCATGCATATACCGTCAAGCAGTACTTGGCCTGGCGGACACTCTATGATTACTGGCGGTGGTGCAACAATACAAGTTTTGGTGTCATCATCAAATACTGTACCTGCACCACACTTTGTTGGCTCTGGCTTTTGTTCTGGCGGTGGGGTCTTTACTGTAGTAAGTGTGACTTCGTTTGAGGCAATACTTGATCCTGCGGGGTTTAGCGCATATACCTTGTAAGAGTAAGTGTTTGCAAGCAATCCGGTGTGAGAATATGTCGTGCTTGTAGTCTTGCTGGTAAGTGTTCGATATGGATCAGTGCCAATCTGGTATACGATTTTGTAGCCAGTGATTGCTGCGCCTCCGGTGTTAGTGGGTGTTGTCCAGTACAGGTTGATTTGAGTAGTGGATGCAAGATTTGCAGAAAGTGTAGGTGGTGTTGGTGGCTTGGCATTTGTCGGTGGCGGTGTTTGTATTGTGGATGTAGTTGGTGTGGCAGATGCCTCAGAGGATACGGAACTTATTCCAGAGGAGGTAATTGTGTATAATCTGTAGATGTATGTTGTTCCAGTGACAAGCTTTGCGTGGGAATATTTTGTAGTGGTATTTTGCGTACTTGATGTGAGTGTTTCAAAGTTTGCCGGTCCCTTTTTGACCTCGATTTTGTATCCTGTGATTTGTGAGCCGCCAGTGTTTGATGGGGCTGACCAGGAGAGGTTGATTTGTGTTGGGGAAACCGGTGTTGCTACGATGTTTGTTGGTGGATTTGGCATAGTTGTTGTGGTTTGGGATGGGGGTGATGCATTTGATGTGGTAAGTGGTGTGGCAGATGCATCAGCTGATCTTGGGCTTGCCCCAAGTGTGAAATACGCTGAAACTACATACGTGTAGGTTTTGCCAGTGGTTAATCCGCTTATTGTATAGCTAGTTGGGCTTACATTTTCTGCAATTATCTTGTAGCTGTCTTGTGCTATTTTTTCTTCGACCTTGTAGCCAGTGATTGATTGCTTGTAGGTTTGTGACGGCGGAACCCAGGTTAGAGTGATTACAGTTGGGGATACAGCAGTCGCAGTAACTGTAGGACTGGTGGTCTCCTTTGGTGTTGCAGAGGTTTCACTTTGTGATCCTGTGCCAACTGAATTGATTGCTGAAACTCGATAATAGTATGTAGTACCTGTGGTCAGTCCGGTGTGGGAAAATGATGTTGATGTGCTCTGTGAGTTTGCCACAAGTGTCTCAAAGTTTGCGTTTCCTTTTTTGACCTCGATTTTGTAACCTATGATTGCAGATCCTCCGTTGTTGGAAGGCGGTGACCAGGAGAGGTTGATTTGAGTAGGTGATGCTGAAGTGGCAGTAAGACTAGTCGGGGAGCCAGGAGTACTAGTTGAGGATGTTGCAGTTGGTGTGGCAGAGGCCTCAGAGGATACACTGCCAGTTCCGACTGAATTGACTGCGGAAATTCTATACACGTAAAGCTGACCCGATGTCAGGCCGGTGTGTGAGTATGTGGTGGTTGTAGTACCGGTGTTTGCAGTTATGGTGGAATAAGAGTTGGAGCCGATTCTGTATTCTATTTTGTATCCAGTAATGGCAGAGCCGCCGTTGTTTGTAGGAGCTGCCCAGGAGAGGTTGATTTGCGAGCTAGATACGGCATTAGCTGTTAGTCCGGTTGGGGAACTTGGTACTCCAGACGTTGATGATGAGGTTGGAGTGGCAGAGGCTTCACCTGATGTGGCACCTGTTCCAATAGAGTTGATTGCAGATACCTTGTAGGTGTATGTAGCGCCAGTTGATAATCCAGTATGAGAATAAATTGTGGCAGAATTTCCAGTGTTTGATATTAGATTAGAGTAAGAGCCAGAGCCTGACTTTACCTCGATTTTGTATCCTGTGATTTGTGAGCCGCCATTATTGGATGGGGCTGACCAAGAGAGGTTGATTTGAGTAGGTGAGACTGCGGTTGCAGAGATGTTGGTTGGTGCTCCAGGCACGGTTAATGAAGATGAGGATGTTGGTTGTGCAACGGCTTCTGAGGATGGCTGCTGGCTAGTACCAAATTGTGTGATTGCATAAATTCTGTACACGTAAACTTGGTTTGTAGTAAGACCTGTATGAGAATAATGTGTTGATGTGGTACCAGTGTTTGCATCAAGGGTGTTGTATGGGCCACCACCAACTCTGTACTCTATTTTGTATCCAGAAATAGGATAACCTCCAGTGTTTGATGGTGGAGACCAATCCAGATTCACCTGAGTTGGGGACGCTGCAACTGCAGTCAGTCCGGTTGGAGAACCAGGATATGTACCAGCAGATGATGAGGTTGGAGTGGCAGATGTTTCAGAAGAAGGACTGCCCGTACCAATAGAGTTGATTGCGGAAATTTTGTAAGTGTATGTAGTACCTGTGGTCAGCCCAGTATGGGAATAATATGTCGCGCTGCCGGTGTTTGCAACTAGAATTGAATAGCTGCCAGAGCCTACCTTGTATTCGATTTTGTATCCATTGACTGAGGATCCGCCATCATTTGTAGGGGCGGTCCAGAAAATATTGATTTGAGTTGAGGAAATCGCAGTGGCAATCGGGTTTGTAGGGGGATCAGGGGCAGTTGCCGCAAACACTTGAGATACAGAAAGCGAGATAACAATGTAAGATAGTACTAGTGCGAGTAATCCCTTCACAGTTGTTAAGAAGGCTCTAACACATTGATAAACACTTGGAATAAATTATTAGTGTATTTGCTTACACATTTTGATGTTTTATGGTATGATTTTAGTTGCTAGGGATTTGAAATCAGACTCGTACCAAGTGGTTTTGTATTGAGATGTTCTAGTAGCAAGTATGTTTATCGCAATATGGGAAAAGGTCTTTTTTGATATGGAACCGTGCGTGTGAAGGGTGTTTTTTTGAATATACACCATATCGCCAGGGTTTAGTGATATTGACTCGGTTTTTCTTATTTTGAAATTGGATTTTTTGTTTCCGGACTTTGTGAAAAGATCCAGTCTTCCCTTGCCCTTTGTTGCAATCAGAATTTGGCTTCCGTTGTGTGAATGAAGTTTTGTCTTTGCTCCTTTCTCAAAGTAAACGTGGTAAATGTTCTGCTCCTTTGATTGTATTACAGATGAGATATCCTTCATGTGGACCATATTGGTAAACCAGCTTGGATTGATCTTACGGCTATTCCCGGAAGAGTAAATGTTTGATTTTTTCATTGGTGTGATTTGGTTCCAGATTTTGCGCATATAATCTGATCAGGGGTTGTCTGTTTGATATTGTTCAGATGAAACCTGCCCGTAATGTAGGATGCATTTCTCACAAAACGAGTCCCATTCGCCAATGTTATGTTCTAGGAAGAACTTGACTGTCCATGAGTATGGCGGCGTCTTTCGATACTGGAACTGCTGTATGG
>CAYOBG010000081.1:0-6841 GCA_964402265.1 uncultured Candidatus Nitrosotenuis sp.
GGACCGTTCCAAAAATGACTGGTTTTTCGTTTATGCTGATCTGATCCTGCTCAAATTGTGCCTTGATTATCAAATCCCATGGTTTTGCGGCATAGGATGTAGTCATTCCTGAGGCTAAAAGTGACAGTACCATTATTGAGATGAGCACACGATTCATCGTTTTTGGGTTTTACATTTTTTTGTTAACCATGAAAATCAAATTGTGACAAGTTTTAGATCAGTTATTTTTGAGCAGATTTATGATCAAAACATGCATTCTGATCGTTTTTCCAAAACTGATCCAGATCAAAGTCTAAATTATGATCTGATCGACATTTGATCATATTTCGGACAAAATTCAAAACAAATGATCTATAAACAAAAAATTGATCTGAAAATTGTCCCCAATTGAACGAAAGCTTTTAATCGCCGTAATTTTTACGGTAAAAACGTTGCAATTAAAATTTTACACCGTTTTGATGGCTCTACTTGTTGTTAGTATGGTAGCATCACCAGCATTTGGTGCAGTTACCCCAACTCAAGAAAATGTCCAAAACATCGCAAAATCTGGTGATTTCGTAACCCTGATGGGCGAAGGCGTCGATCCCGACGATGACTCCTTGACCATATCTTGGGAGCAAGTTGGCGGAGAAGAAGTAGAACTGACTCCTTCAAACACCGTTGCAGAGCCAACCTTCAAAGCACCAGAAGTAGAGAACGGCAAAGTCAAAATCTTATCCTTTGAATTAACCGTAGAAGACTCCTATGGCGCAATTGACACTGACCTAGTCAAAGTCACAGTCATGCCAAGAAACCAACCACCAACTGCAGATGCAGGTGATGACCAAACAGTAGAAAAAGGTGACGAAGTAACACTTGACGGTTCGGGTGCAGACCCAGACGGGGACTTTCTAACATACAGATGGTCACAAATTGATGGACCCGTAATCGAACTTGACGATACAACTTCACAAAATCCAACCTTTGACACCTCTGGTGTAACAAGAAGCACTGGCGTGTTTAGATTCCAATTATCAGTATTTGACGGCTTTGGCGGAATTGCAAGAGATACAGTCATAGTGAAAATGACTGCAGGCAAACCGACTTTGATTTCTGCAGATGCAGGTGATGACCAAACAGTAGATGAAGGCGACACCGTTCAACTTGATGGTGTATGCACAGACAAACTCGACAGAGATGTCAACTACTCTTGGGCACAAACACTTGGACCATTTGTAGAGTTATCATCAAACGCTGATGCAGATCCAACATTTACTGCACCAGAGATTCCAAACGGCTCCATGGTTCCAACAGCATTCAGACTAACCTGTACTGCTGATGGCGGAGGAACAGCAACAGATGTAGTAATTATCAGAGTTAACCCAGTAAACGATGATCCACTAGCAGATGCAGGACCAGACAAGAACACAATGTCAAATCGATATGTGTACCTTGCAGGCTCTGGCTCTGACCCAGATGGAGACATCATAAAGTACACTTGGAGACAAGTAGATGGCGAAGACGTTGATATCTCATACCCAACCAAGGCTGAGGCCAGATTCAAGGCACCAGAAGTTGCAGGTGGAGCATCAACTGAATTAGAATTTGAATTAACAGTTACTGACCCATACGGCGGAGAATCAACTGACACAATGTTAGTTACAGTAGTATCTGATAACGTTAGGGCATCCGCAGATGCAGGTTCTGATCAAGTAGTAGATGAACAAACTGATGTAACACTCGCAGGCTCTGGTGAAGACCCAGACAGTGAAGAAATCACATTCGAGTGGAAACAAGTCGGTGGAGAAGTAGTGGAATTATCTGCAATTGACGAACCAGAACCAACCTTTACTGCCCCAGTGGTAGCAAACGGCAAGGTCAAAGTACTAGTCTTTGAGTTACGAGTTTCCGATGAAAACGGACACCCAACCAAAGATTTGGCCAAAGTCACAGTATTACCAGTAAACTCACCACCAGTTGCAGATGCAGGTGAATCACAAGAAGTTGACATTGGAGCCACAGTATCACTTGTAGGAACAGCAACTGATGATGATGACGATTCACTAACATACCTGTGGAACCAAGTATCTGGACCATCTGTTGAGTTATCAACTGCAACAGAACTGGAAACAGGCTTTGTAGCACCAAAGGTTGAAGTTGACACTGTCTTTACATTCCAGTTGATTGCAAACGACGGACAGGCTGACAGCGAGCCAGCAACCGTAGATATTACAGTTAAAGGAACTTTGGCAAAAGCACTTACAGCATATGCTGGCAAAGACCAAAGAGTATCGGAGCAAACTGATGTTACACTCTTTGGCTCTGGCAAAGATCCATTAAAGAACAAACTAAACTATAACTGGAGACAAGTCTCAGGTGAGCAGGTAGAACTATCTGCAGCAGACCTTGCAAAGCCATCATTTACAGCACCAGATGTAGCAAACGGTGAAACAAAGACACTAGTCTTTGAAATCACGGTGAGCGATAACACTGGCAGAACAGCAAAAGACTCTGTAACCGTAATTGTTGAGCCAATCAACGGCGCACCAACAGCAATTGCCAAGGTAAAGACCATCAGAGAAGCAATCTAAACTCTTCTCAACTTTTCATCAATATTCATAAACCTACCATATCATACGAATAGTGAATTTTGGATTTAGAGAAATTTCAAGATGATGTGTATACCGTAACTAATCATCTGGCACAAAACCTAAACAAAGATGACATACCAAAGCTTAACTTTGTCAGACAACGACTAATTGAACTATACCAGCAAAACCTAGTCAAGATAAACCACTCTGTATTGGAGTTGATTTGCGCATCAAACCTGGTTGCAAAAGGATATGCAGTAGATGTCGAAAAGCCACTGACAAATTCACTTGTATGTGACCTTTACGGGAAAAAAGACAACAAGACTGTCATCATAGAAATAGAAACTGGTTTCACACCGCCAGAACATGCGCTGGATACCATAGATTACTATGTCTCAAGAATCGTAAGTAAGATTGCTAGATACAGCAAGTATTGCGACGAGTTCTCGCTTGCAACGCCAGTAATTGGGATGCTGCCAATCAACAAAGTTTTCTTAAATCCACCATCAATGCGAACCGAAACTGAAATCAAAAAAATAAAGGCAAACTGCGATGGGTTTTACAAAAACCCACCAATTGAATATGATGACATCCTAAATGCCAAACTGAACTCTATTTATCTAATAAATATCGACAAGGTCTTTGCAAAGGAAATCGACCCGGTATCATATTACAAGCTTACCGCATCGATTCTGGAAAAAAGCGAAATTGATCTATGACAGTCCTAAAATATGACTATACCATAACCATACATAAGATGATCTGTTCAAGCTGCGAAAAACACAAGCACTATGAATGCATTGACTGTCAAAACGACCACAAGACCGAACTATGCACGTGCGACTGTCACATTAACTCAGAAATGCACAAGCACTAGTAGTCTATCTTCCAGTCTGACCTTAGCTTTTTGTCGATATCCTTTGCCAATACGTCTAGTTCCTGCGTTGAACCAAAGGACTGGTAGGTAAGTTTTTCAAGTGTTTTGATTACGCTTTTTGCGGTTCTATACTGAGGAATGGATGGCTCGCCAATCTCGCCATACAACCCTATACCATAAATGTCATTTAATTTTGCATAGCCAAGAATTAATCCATTAAATCCCGTGATGACTGATTTTGTCGGGGTCATGGATACGTCGAGCTTTTCTAGCTGCTTTGAGAATTCCTGTGAGGTTGTAGTGATGTATGTTTTTGGCTCATCCTGAATTATCTTTGTCGTGTGAAAGCCGCCCACAGTATAGATGAACTTGACTGAATATTTCTTTGCCACACTTATAACGTCCTTGCACAACTCGTGCAACTCTTCAGTTGTTTTTGGCTGACCGACGCCACCACCAAAAACTATCAAATTCTTATCATATCGATAGTCCCAACTCTCCTTTGGGATCTCAACGTGGCCTCCCATGTCCAAAACATAAGACATCTCAGTTGACTCTGCGTTTCTGAATCGCGTGGTCTTTTTTGCCCGATTTAGAAAATCAATTACAATATTTCCAACGTTTCCCATGTCCTGGAGTGCTGCAACCATTAGTGGTTTTTCAACTGAAGGCTCTGAGCTTTGGGTAAACTTCATTATTGGTTCTGCGTGACAAGTCGATTAAAACTTTGGTAAAGAACTGATTAATTTTGGAAAAATAATAGAAACTGATTTGTTTTATGTAAATTTGGCTTTATTGGCAAGCGTTTTGTTAAATTCTTCTGCAAACCAATTATGGATTATAGATCACCTAACTCAAGATTCATAAAGGAAAAAAACAATCCAACCGAGATCAACGAGGCCTATGACTAATTTCGGTACTTTGGAATATGTAATGGATAAATTTTCTGGCACCTGGAGCTGGAAGATAACAGGCGAGCGAGCAGTCGCCATGGTGTCTAGAATAATACCGCAGTCTTGGTATGGGGCAGGAGAGTTTGAGGCTATAGTACCTGACGATCCGAAAAACATTGCCCAGATAAAATGGATAATGGACAGATATCCTTTAGAGATCCTCTCAAAAAACGTCTGGCAAAAAAAGCTGCCTCCCTCAGCTAAGGTGGTTCCAAAAAAGCCAAAAAAGATTGATCGGCTCCAGCTTGCAACCCCTGGAAAGCAGTTCAAGGGAAACCTGCTTAATTTTCAAAGAGAAGGCCTTGACTTTTTGCTCAAATCTGCAGGAAATGCATTACTTGCAGATGAAATGGGCCTGGGCAAAACCGTTGAAACCCTCTCATACCTGGCATCTGAAAAAAACGCATTTCCAGCACTGATTGTGGCACCTCTAGTCACCCTGCAAAACTGGCAGCGTGAAATTGAAAAATTCTTGGTCAGAAAAAGCAGGAACGGCAGACTAGTCGAAGATGAGGCCCCGACATCCACTATTATTCGGGTTGGAAAATCCGAGGACTTGGGAAAATATGATTTTTACATTATTAATTATGAGCTATTATTCAAGCGATACAAGGATCTGGCAAAACTCGGGCTACGATCCATAGTGTGTGACGAAGTGCAAAACCTGCGCTCAAAGACCACACAAAAATATCATGCAATTAAAAAACTGGCAGCACTTGAATCTGTAAAGTATAGGGTAGGACTTTCCGGAACACCAATCTATAACCGAGGCTCTGAGATTTGGCCAATCGTTGATATCTTGCGACCTGGGCTTTTGGGAAGCTTTAGAGAGTTTTGCGAGTATTTCTGTTATGTCAATGAAAAGGGCAAGGCAATCGTGCTTGAAAACAAGCGCGAGTCACTGCGTAATATGCTCCAAAAACATGTGATGCTTAGGCGCAAAAAAAGCGACGTACTATCTGAGCTCAAGGAAAAAATCCGTTACAAGGAAATCATTGATTCTGATATCAACTATTACAACAAGGAACTAGAGAGAATCTGGAAAAAACTAGAAGACGAAAGAAAGGAAGCCCAAACAGCATTTGATGCATCCACTGCATACCAGAGGGCAATTCAAAGTGAAAGGCAAGCAGCTGGTGCTGCAAAACTACCGCATGTGATTAATTTCGTCAAGGGTATAATGGAAATTGAGGAAAGTGTCGTCGTGTTTTGCCACCACAAATCAATCCACACCTTACTGCACCAAAGTCTCTCTGAATTCAAACCCGCATCAATAATTGGAGGACAATCTGATAAGCAAAGACAGGACAACATCGACTCGTTCCAGAACGGACAAACAAAGCTAATGATTGCAGGCCTTCGAGCAGGAAACGTCGGAATTAATCTCACTCGCGCAAAATATGTAATCTTTGCAGAACTTGATTGGAGTCCTGCAATACATCTGCAAGCAGAAGACAGACTGCACAGGATTGGCCAGAAAAACACGGTCTTTGCGTATTACCTGATTGGAAACGGAACACTAGATGAGCATGTTGCACGGGTTTTGGTAGACAAGAGCTATGAAATTGATGCAATCATGGACAATAAGGTGGAATCATACGAGAACAAGGAAAAAGCAGAGCTCATTTTAGCGCAAATCCAGGATAAAATAAAATCAATTCTGAGAGCAATACCTAGTCAAGCTCAGTAGATATTGCTTTTAGTTTTTCTAAAATTTCTCTGATTTTTTGTTCGTCTATTTTTGAATTTTTAATTTTTGTTGAAATTACATCTAGTGATTTTTGAAGTTCTGACCTTGGGTCAGATGCCTGGTTTTGTGCATAGTTGATGCCTTCCTGCATTATCTCGCAAATTTTGATTATCTTTTCGTCTTTTTTGATGGTGGTAAAAATTAGCAGGCCTTCTTTTCGTAGATTGTCAATTTCTGTTTGTATCATACTTGGTGATTCCATCAAGTATTTTGCAATGTCTGGCTCTTCAAATGATTTTATCTGAAGCAGTCTTAGAATTCTTGTCTTTAGCGGGGTGTCTTTGTCCCAAAGAATCTGTCCTGCAGTATCTGTGATTACAAATGATGGACCGCTTAGCTGGATCAAATTGTTTTCCTTAAGATGTGCTAGCTTGTCGAGTGTTCTGCCAACTCCTAGGTATCCAAGATCAGACTTTGCCAAGTCTTGCTCATTAAACGAACCGTTGTTTGATACTGCCAAATGCAAAAACGCCAGGTCTATTTGGTCTAGCTTCATAAATACCAAAAATAACACTCGAAATAAAATCGATTCAAAATACTATTTATACGAATTTTGGCATGTTGGCAAAAACTCGATGTGGTGACTGTCTATCATAAACACACAGCTATAGTTAGCATACTTGTGCCATATTATAATTGGCCAAAAAAAGATAGTGCGAGCAAAAGGCCAAGAGAACATCATGATCCTACT
>CAYOBG010000082.1:0-6827 GCA_964402265.1 uncultured Candidatus Nitrosotenuis sp.
GAATGTGCAATGTCTACCTTGGCGCGTGCAAGGCTTAGTGCCTCATCTATTGTTCCAGGCAAATCCCTCACACCAGAATAGCTGACCCTTGATCTTACCTGCTCAATTATCTGGTTTTGACTTGAGCTCTGAATTATCTGAGTCATTACCCATGCAGAAATTGCAGAGATGCCAAGTATGGTAATCTTTGATGTGTCCCGAATGGAATCAACTATTTTTTGCTTTATTTTATCAAGTTCGGTTTGCGGCAAAATCATTATCGCAAATTTTTCCGCAACATAATATTTCATGTCGTGCGATTTGGAGTTTTTCTCTATTTTGGATACGTTGACAATGCCTAAATCCAGCATTTTGTCAATGTGATATTTTACTAATTGTAGTGATATTCCGGTTTTTTGAGCAATTTGATTTGCAGTCAAGACATCTGATAGTAAGATTCGAAGAATCATTCTCCCAGAATCTGATGTCAGGATTTCTCCAAATGACTTTATTTTGGAATCATCTGAAAAATAAATTTTCATGTCTTCTGATTTCTTTTTTGTAAATTTCACTAGCTAGTATAATATGCAAGTTTGATATCTAAGGGTTTTGGTAAAATTCAAATTGTATCAAAGCCTTTATGCAAATTTGTCATTATATCACACAATGACTAGAATAATCATCCCAACGCTTTTGATCTTGTTATCGGGAGTGTTGGTATCGCAGGCTGCATTTGCATACGAATCAGGCACACTGGAAAAATACTTGGCAAATGAAAAGCTTGCAAGTGACGCAGTCAAAATAGCCTCACAGAGCAAAGGCGCAGGCTCTGGCACGCCATACTTTGCAGCAGACGGGGTATTGGGAGCGTCTGCAATTGCAGCTGCAATATTTGGTGGTATTGCTGCCACATTTTTCATCCGTGGGAAAAATGGCAGATATGTTGCGTATGGTAGAGGCTAGACTCTCTTTTTTATTATAATGCTAGTTCCTATTTGGAACTAAAATTCGCATGATAATTCCGGCCTGCTTTAATTATACACAGGTTCAGTGCCATCATGATACCAGCACTGGCACTAGTGGCATTGGTTGCATTATCCGTACTTGCAATATCTGCAGTGGCAGGAGTGTTTGCAGATGAGCGTCAGTCCATGAAGGATTTGCCTAATTTCAAGCCAAAGATAACCCAGATTACTGAAAATGGCAGGAACTTAGAGATTGTCGAGTTTTTCGATAAAATAAAGTAACTATAGTTCCACTATTACTGCTGCCTTCTCAGAACTATCAAGCTCTTCTTGTACGGCATTTAGTATGTGAGATATTGAAGTCAGGCTCGAAAAGTCGATTAACTTTAGGTCATTTAGGAAATACACCTGGGGGGCAATGTCGTTGTTTCGAGATTCCAGGAAATCATCTAATTCTTCTAGTATGGAGATTTTCCCGCCCTGGAATATCTTTGCGTTCTTTAGTGAGAGTTTCTGCCTGCCAAACCTGTCCAGTATCAGAACAGAGTGCCTGTTTTTCTTGCTGAACAGTTTTTTCTCAGAGACATGTCCTGTGAAAACAAAGTAATGATCAGTCTCAAAGGAAAGGTCCACTAAATCCCGTGATAGATCCATTGTTTCACTTGCGCGATTTTTTGCCTCATCTAGTGTGAATACATTTTTTGCGTTTTCCGTGCTGTCTAGCTCAACATTCCCAGTAGCAGATACCCTGAGCAGTGATTTTTCGGAAATGTATTCACTTGTTATGGTAATTGACTCTGGTACTGCACCCCTGTCTATCATCATGGTATGGATTTTTTTGTGCAGCTCAGATATTTGCTCAGGCGTTGGGTTTGTTATGGTGTGCTCTATTTCTTCTTGAATCATGGACGATGCGACACCTATTGAGGATATCACCTCGGCATGCTCTGCCTTTTGGTATGAGATGCCTATCTGTTTTGCAACAAAGGGCACCAAAACCGATGCCCCTCCGCCACCGCCGATGATTTGCGCTTTTGATTTGTCCATCTTGAATTCTTTTAGTATTTTTGATACTATTTTTGTTATTTCAAATGATGCGGTTTGTATGATTGACATGGCAATCTCTGGTCCTGAGACTCCGATTTCTTTTCCCAATAATTCCATTGCTATTTTTGCTGAATTTTGGTTTGCAAAAGAATAGTCGTCTTTTTCTATCATGCCTAGGGCATTTGCGGCACACGTGTTTGTTATTGCAAATGTCTCAGTGTCACATTGTATTGCAATGTATGGTTCAGAGTCGTTTTGCTTTGGCCTAACCGATATTATCTTGCCTTTTTTGAGAATTTCAGGCTCTGCAAAGCATGCATAACGCATTCCAGCAATGTGTGCGCTTCGGGGACCTACCTTCCATACCCGTTTGTCCTTTATTTTTATCATGGAACCACCTGCCACTCCCAAAATTCTAACATCCATTGAACGAATGCATGTCGGGTGGTCCTTTATTGTGACATAGCGGATTTCAGGTTTCCCGTTTTTTATTATACAAATATTGGTGCTGGTGCCGCCAACTTCGACAAATATCCCATTTGATACCTTCAGGTATAGTAATGCACCTGCAACACTGGCTGCAGGCCCAGATAATATAGTAAGAATTGGCTTTGTCCTAAATGTGTCCATGTTGGTAACCCCACCATCGCCTTTCATTATCATTAGTGGAGCCTTTACTCCTGCGTTTTTGATTGCCTCCTCTACAAAATTTGCAACCTCAAATGTCTTTGGTAAAACACTGGCATTGATTGCAGCAGTTAGCGTCCTGATTTCCAATCCATAAATCCCAGAGATTTCATGCGAGGCGGTAGCCGGTATGTTATGTGTGATGGCGTTTTTCATCACAAACATTTCATTTGATGGGTCATCTACCCCAAAGGCTTCTGTTGCAACTATTACCTGGGCGCCGCGGTCTTTGAGGTCCGATATTGTCTTTTGCACTTCGGATTCTGATATGAGATGCGATGTATCCAGGAATTCGTGCTCTGTTTTTAGTGATTGATCAGAGTTGTATTTTGCATCAGATAAAGTGGTGCGCTTTATGACATCACCCTTTTCTGGTGTCACACCCATTGCTATTATTCCGACCTTTGCAGTGTCTGCTTCTAGTAATGCATTGATTGCCTGTGTGGTGGAATGTGCAATTAGCTCAATTTCCTCAATTCCTATTTTTGATTCCATTAAAAGATTTGATAATGCTGATACTATGCCCTCCGATACCCCTTTTTGCGCCTTGTGGGTGGTAGGTATGGTTGATTTTCCTATGATTTGGCCTGTCCGAATATCGATTGCTACTGCTTTAGTGAATGTGCCGCCAACATCAATGCCTACCCTAATGCGTCTCAAACTCGTCAACTTCCTTTCTGGATTTGCGCATGGTAGCTATTTTCTCTTCCCTTTTGGGCCTAATTACCAGAACATAGGACGCTGCAAACAGATACACTCCAAGTAATATGATTTGGCCGATTAGTGTCTCAAGGGTTGGGTAAATCCCGGTCATCTTTGCCATGTTGATATCAAGTCTGGGTATTGTTCCCAATAGACTGGTAAATGGCAAAATATCTAGTGTTTGTAATTCTCGAATGGCGTTTCCCAAAAATGCAATGGACAGATATGCACCAACACCCATTGTAAGGCCAAAGAGCATCTTTAGTGGTAATCGTTTTCCAATTCGTCTTGTAATGTAATATACTGCAAGTAAGGTTGCCATTCCCGCTACAAATCCTAAACCGACATAGAGCTCCATGTATTTTGCAAACCCAAACATTGCCTCATAGAACAGTACTGTCTCAAATCCTTCTCTATACACTGTGAAAAATGACAACATTACAAACACTGCCACTCCCCCGGTAGTGGATGCCTGCCAGACCTTTGCCTTGACAAATTCCATCCATTTTTTGTGCTCTATTTTGTTTAGGATCCAAAAGCTGACATAAAACAAAACTGCAGTGGCAGATAGTGCAGCAATTGCCTCTATTAGCTCCCGATTGGCACCTGAGATTGTAATAATATATGATGCAACTGCCCAGGTTACTGCAGTAGCTGCAATTGCAATTACTACTCCATAGTAGACAAATTTCTTGTATTTTGTGTTTCTAGATGCTTCCAAGTATGTCAGAATCGCACCCAAAATCAAAACTGATTCTAGGCCTTCCCTGAAAATTACTGCAAATGATGATGTAAATGCTATTCCCGGTGCGAGCTGGCCAGTGCCCGTGACTAGTCTTTCTGATTCATCAAGACTGCGTCGAACCTGTATTGCAGCTTCTTGGACTAGTGAGAAATCTGCCTTTTCATTGATAAGCTTTCGAAGCTCGGCAAACTGTAGCTCTACTTGTAAGGTGAAATCTGGGTCAATTGTTCGCAATGGTATTTCCACATGCTCATAGCTGTCCAAATATGCAGTTCTTGCAGACGTAAATGCAGCCTGGTAGTTGCCTTCCTTGTATTGTAGTAACATGGTTTCAAGCGTGTCGCGAATAAAGTCAATCTCTGCTCGAACACCTGATTTTTGAGTCTCTGTTGCGTCTCCTTTTTCTTTTAGCATTTTTTCTGTAGTGATAATTGGTGCGGCATCTGATTTTTTGAGATTAGCGACTAGGCCTTCTGCCTTATCCAAATCTTTGAGAATTGGATCATTGAGAAATGTTGAAATCTCGTCGTATGATTTTCCCTCTTTAATCATTGTTCGCAGCTCCTCTCGCATGTTTATCTCCATGGTATGAAGCAGGCCCTCATCTACAATCTCAATGTCTGCTTCTAGGTACTCAAAATTATCCAAATATGCCGCAATTCCTAGCTCCTCTGCCTTGTCATAGTTGTTGTTTTGCAGCTCAACTAGCAGTTGCTGGTACAATCCACGTATTACATTGTACAGATTTGATTGGTCAGTAGATACAGTGTCAGTCCCGGTGAGGTCTCGCTGAATTGTGGTGACTAGCTTGCCGACTGGGACAAAATCCTTCTTTTGTGATACTTGTGAGTCTAGTTCTGCAAAAAACGAGTCCAATTCGCCTTTTTGTCTGGAATCAAACGACGTATTTGCATTGAAAAGCTCGATTGATTTTTGCAATAATTCTTCCGAGAGGGCAAGTAAAGCAGGGTCATTTTGCGATATTGCGTTCTGATAGGTTTGATCAAATGACGATAATATCATGGATATAACAACTGGATTTGAGCTTGGAGTGATGTTATCGGTGTATTTTTTGGCATTTGCAATATCTGATTTGATGCTTTCTTGTGTTGCACCGGTTTGGATTTTGGTATGAATGTCAAGCAATGTCAGATGCAGGTCATCTACTGAGATGTTTTGTTCCCTGAATGCCGCAAGACTATCACTTAGGGAATCTGAGGAAAATTTGGAATATTTTGCGGCCGAATCAAAATCATTTGATGTTATGCTTTGCTCTGTTAGTGAAAGGCCTACTCTTACTAGCTCATTTGCTGCCAGGGCCTGCTCATAGTCGCTGCTTTGTGCATAGGCTGAGTACAATAATGAAATGCCAAGAATTGAGAAGACCATTCCTGCGAAAAACTTGTTCAATGTCGGTTAGGGCTGCCTAACTTTATTTAAAGCAGGGATATGTTCTAAGATTTTAGAATGAGTATTAGTTTGATTGCAGGTTTAGTGTGGGTGTGGTGCTGCCAACAATGATTTCGGCCTTTTTGATTCTGCTTTTGTAAAATTTTATTTTTTTCCCGGCATCAGAGATTTCGTATCTTTCCACATAGACTAGGGTTAGGTCTTCAAGGTTTGACAGTATCTTGTATACTGTGGAAATGGACATTTTTTGTTCATCTGCAATTGCTTGTGCGTCCTTTGCATCAGGTATTATGGAAAACAGAACTGCTCGGGAATAGACATTAGTGAGTGTCTCTATGATTTGTTGTGTAATATCGTACTGGCTGAGCTCAAATATTGAATTTTTTTCTATCATAGTATCACTAGTTTGGTGCAAGGCTCAAGACCGGCTCTGGTTTTTTTATTGAAATGTCTGCTTTGCTGATTCTACTTCTGTACACCTTGAATTTTCTTCCCTTGTCAGATATCATCCATCGTTCCACATGGACAAGGGTTAGGTTTTCAAGATCAGAGAGTTTCTTGTATACTGAGCTTAGTGGAATCTTGTACTTGTCTGCAAGCTCAGCTGCAGTCTTTCCCTGTTTTATCAGAGAAAACAGAATGGTGCGAGATTCTGCGTCAGCTAGTGCCTCGATTACTTTTTGAGTTACATCATATTTTTTTAATTGTGGTAATGTGAATTTACGAGTCAACCAGATGTTCTAAATTATTATGTGATTTAAATAAAATGGTATTGTTCTTGTTTTATAGAATGAGAATCTAAAATTACTGGTATTTTGTCTGGGATACTCTTTCCAAGTCTAGTTTTTGCCACAATGCCCCCAAAACTAGGGCAACTGTTCCCCAAAATGAGGCAACACCAAGAATTGACGCTGCCCTAAAGCCTGCAAGCAGGTCTGCATTGATGTTTACTGGGTCTGGATTTTGAGGCATTGCAAAAAATGCTGCAATCATCAAACCAGCATAGCCTGCAAACGCGATTGCCTTTTTGTTTACCCTTTTGTATATCTGGTAGAATCCTAGTACGCCGAGGCCGGAAATTGCAATAAATACAACATATAGTGTCTGTCTTAGCTCAATTGTTTCTGGGTCGCCAACAGTTGGCGGGTTTGCAGGATATTTTGCAAACGGTATTGCGTATAATGTTATACTCATGATTAGTGCTAGTACGAGTGCTTTTTTGACAAAGCTTTTTCCTGGAAGGGAGTGTCTTGAGAATCCAAACACTAGGCCAAATAGCGCACCAATTGCCG
>CAYOBG010000083.1:0-6735 GCA_964402265.1 uncultured Candidatus Nitrosotenuis sp.
ATTTTGGATTTGTTTTGTTTTTGTTAGGCTTTGCAGAACATTAGTCCTTGAATTGATGTACTTGTCAAGATCCTGCACTATGTTGTTTGCCTGTGCCTCACTTCTAAGTAGGGTGGTCTTTTTTGCCTCATTTATTGTGAACTCGTATGTGAAATAATTGTGAATTGCATAAATCAGAAACAAAACTGTGATTGACAGTATTAACAAGTAAGATATCTTCAATTGTATCTATTTCGTCCTGTTTTGCATTTAAACTCTAGTTTTCAATTATCCAAAAAAGGCATACCGCAAACTATCAGGCATCGACTAATAACACTAAACCGAATTACATAGCATGATTGCAGATACTGATCATCTCGTTGCAGATTTTGCATCTGAGATGATAAATTAATGATAAAATTAGTCACTGTTTCTTTACTTGCAGTTTTAGTTATTACTGCTAGCACTTGGATTCATGCCACTGATGCTGCAACTTATGAAAAACAAGCCGATTTCAAATACGTTAAAGAACGAATTGTAAAGCCGTATCCTGGAAAAAGCGGTTGGTGGATTTACCACCTACATGTGTGTGCCAATGACTACACTTTGGGAATAGCAGAGGTTGTTCTCAGTTCTGACGTAGAAACAATATACCAAGGAGTTAACAAAGCAATTCCAAAGGGTGGGTGTAGTACCTATGGCGCAGTAATGAAGGCGAAAAACGGTAGCACGCTTGGGTATAAAATAACGACTATTTCTGAGGCTGCTGATAAAATAGTCGCATCCAAGCAGGGAAAACTTGATGGAACAAGCTGGACTGAGATTGGCAGATACAAGTTTGTTCTTGGGTTCTATTGACTAAGGCATGCCGCAAATTTACGACAATGGCTAATAATCAATTTATCAACCACAATTCGTGCTTGCCGAAAGTCCATGTAAGCAGCTGTCATTACAGAAGACGGTTAGGTGCATTACCTAATCGTCTCTGTATTGTAGGAGATGATTTTTCTGAAGTGTAAAAAATGTGGAAGAGATTTCGAAAATAGAAGATCGGAATTCTGCTCGCTTGAGTGTGCGATGGATTATCTGGATTGTGTGGATTAGTGGAAAAATTATTTGACACGTGTATAACGTGATGTACTTGTCAAAGATAAGGCATACCGCAACTATCTAACAATGATTAATAGTTTTCTAGAATGATAACAAACAATGAATATGAATTACAAAGTTATTGCTCTTGCAGTAATTGTTATCTTTGTGTTCGGAACCGTTTATGCTGGAGTCGCAATTGAAGAAGCTGATGCCGCTAAATCAAAAAAGAAACACAAAGTCAAATCTGTAAAAGCAAAGAAGGGCCTGATAGCTCAACACTTACAAAACCATAGATAATCCGTCTAAAATCAAAACATTTTGATTTTAGATCTATTATTTTTTATCGTACTTGAGATTAAGAACAGTCATCAGTAGTACAAGGCATGCCGCAAATCAATAATTGCGTACTAATAATATGATTTTGATAAAAATCTGTGAACACAAACCAAGTTAAGATCCCTAGTATGTGCTCAATACCGAATGAAACCCCTTCAATTCAAGTCTCATTTGGTTTTGGAGATTTCCCTAACAATTCAGGTTTGTGTTCCAACTCTTCATCATAATTAACCATGAGGCAGATCTCTTTTTCATACCCATTCTCCGCAGTTGCCGTATTTGCCCTCCTTTCAATTTCAATGGTTTTATTTGCCCAAGATCTGGCAAATATGAAAACCTCAAGACCAAAAGACTTTCTTTAGTATTAGTATGAGTGCAATCACAATGTCATATCCATGTGGTAAGTGCGGACAGGTATTCTATTCTATGACTGGGCTGAATATTCACAAACATGAATCTCACGAAATGAACGAGTCAAAATTCTCACATGGAGTCTAATGGAACTATACCGGACTAATTTCATTCCAAACTGATTTTATCTAATATGATGCGAAATTAGGCCCAAAATGAGTATGCATGTGTACCGTTAGACCCAAGTTATGAGAAAATTTGCCATAAAGGAATCAACCATAATCTACATATCTTTTGTATCTTTTCTCTATTTCCTGATTTTTTCCCTCAAGGATTTTTTCAATTTCTTCCTTGTAGCGATTATTCATGTATGATTTAATGTCTGAAAACTGACTCTCAGAGGGATACTCATCACCAAGTTTTTCCATCAAAGAAAAAAACTCGATTGTTTTCTTGCGAAACTCATCTTCCGTTGGCTTTTTGATCTGGTTTACCCTAAACCACACACTTGCCAGACTTGCCCCAATAACATGCGGCAGTAAATCATATGCACGTTCTATTTCAAAACGCTCATCTTGTCTCATTTGCTTATGTGTTCTGCCATTTTTTTAGCAAAATACGTAACTATCATGTCTGCTCCCGCACGTTTTATTGAATAAAGAATCTCTGACATGATATCAGTTTCATTTATCCAGCCTTGTGCGGCAGCTCCTTTTACCAGTGCATATTCACCTGATACAGAATATGCAGATACAGGAATGTTGTAGCTTCGCTTTGTCTCTGCAATCAAGTCCAGGTATGCCAAGGCAGGCTTTACCATTACTATATCGACTCCCTCTTCTATGTCGAGCTCAATTTCTCGCATTGCCTCCCTTGGGTTTGTAAATGGAACCTGGTATGTCTTGCGATCACCAAACTGCGGAGCACAATCTGCTGCGTCTCGGAACGGATTGTAAAATGAAGAGCGATGTTTTGCAGAATGCGACATTATTCCAACATCAGAAAATCCATTTTCATCCAGTGCTGACCTGATTGCCTTTACCTGGCCGTCCATCATTGCAGATGGGGATACAATATCGACTCCGGCCTTTGCCTGGCTCAATGCAACATTTGATAACGTGTCAAGGCTAGTGTCATTATCAATTACATTCCCCCTTAGTATTCCACAATGACCAGATGACGTGTACTGACACAGACAGACATCTGCCATTATCACAATACTCTCTCCAAAGTTCTTTCTGATTTCTGAAATTGCCTTTTGCACTATACCATGTTCGGTAAACGCGCCAGTTCCAGCCTCATCCTTGTGTGTTGGTATTCCAAAAAGCATTATCGCAGGAATGTTTAGATTTTTTATCTCTTCAACTTCCTTTGTTACATCTGATAGTGGTAATCGCAAAATATCTGGCATTGAATGAACCGATGTTCTTGATTTTAGGTCTTCTTGCACAAACACAGGGCATATCAAATCATTTGTAGAAAACAAAACCTCCTGTACCAGATTTCGCATCTTTTCGTTTTTGCGCAGCCTGCGCAGTCGTCGTGTGGGAAAAGATGCTGACATGAGCAAAATCGACTATATTTCAATATAATTCTAGTTCAGGGGAGAAATTCTATTCTTCTTTTTTCTTGTAATCGAATAGCTTTGTTGCCGCTTTTAGCAAATCATCATTTGACTGTTCTGATGCCTTCCTTAGGTTGTTCATTGGGGTGGATATGATTCCCTCTACGATTGCCTTGGTGAGATCATCAATTATTTTGACCTTGGACTGGTCTGTCTCGCCTAGCATTCGCAATGCCTTTTCCAGCTCCTTTGAGCGCCTCGAGTCAATGTCCTTGAAAATCTCTTTTACAACTGGCTCTATTTCGAGTCTTTTCATGTGTGCTTCTAGTACTGGTATTTCTTCGCTAATTATTTTTTCTGCACTGGATGACTGGTTTGAGCGGTATCGAATGTTCTTATCAACCATTTCAGCTATCTGATCCAAATTCATCATCTTTATTCCATGTATGGTAGCTACTTTCTCGTCCACTGTCCTTGGGTTGGATAGATCTAGGATCATCATTCCATTTTTTTTGGACTTCATTGCATCCTTGATTCTATCAAATGTGACCAAAAAATACGGCGCAACAGTAGCTACAAACAACACATCATAGTGTGAGAACCCACTCATTATCTCCTCAAATCCTACTGGTGCTCCGCCGACTGTCTCTGCAAACGCCTTTGAGCGCTCCATTGTACGACTAGTGATGAAAAACTCGTATCCTCGCTTGTTGAGCGATTTGGCAACAAGTGTTGCAGCCTCCCCCGTTCCAATGAGTAGGATTTTCTTGGTTTTTAGCTCATCAATGTTTTCCTCTGCAAGCTTGACTGCCATTGAACCAACTGATATTGTTCCCTTGTTTATGCCAGTAGAGTTTCTAACTCGTGTTCCAATTTTTATTGCCTTGTCAAATAACGTGTTTAGGTATTCACCAGAGGTCTTGAGCTCTTTAGCAGTTACAATTGCGTCCTTGATTTGCCCCAAGATTTGCTCCTCACCTAGTACCATAGAGTCAAGGCCCGATGTGAGCCTTAGCAGGTGCTCGCATACTTGAGAATCTTCTACAATCTCAAAGTTTTCCTTAAACGCAATCTCTTCTAGGCCTGCAAGTGATGCCCATGTTTTCTTTATTTTTTGTATGCTGGGCTCATCAGTTGAGCCAAAAATTTCTACCCTGTTGCATGTCTGTAATATGACTAGCTCCTTTAGGCCTGAATGTCTCCTAAATGATTCATATGCAGAATCCAAGTCCTTGAATGTAAATTTCTCCAATACATGAATTGGGGAATTCCTAAACGTTACCCTAGCATTGATAATATTGCTCATTTCCACTTGTCCAGCATCTTCATTACTTCCCTTTGTGCAGTTGAAAAGTCATCGTCTTTTAATAACTGTTTTATCTTGGAATTATTCAAAACCGAATACAGGAATTTTTTTCTCCCAAGAACTGTTGGAATTTTTTCCTTTGCGGAATCGCGCGCAATCTTTTGCAGTTTGATTTGGTAGATGTCTTCCTTGTCAATTATCTCCTTGAATATTTTTTCAGCCTTTAGCTTTAGCTTTCGCGCCATTGCTGGACTGCGACCACCAGTAGAGATTGCTATCTGTACGGTATCCTGTATGTTAATCACTGAAGGATGAGCAAAGTCTGAATAGTCAGGATCGTCTGCTGCATATGCATAACATCGCATTTTTTTTGCCTTTTGCACAACTTTTCTGTTTAGCTCCTTGTCATCAGTTGCTGCCATCACCAATATTGGGTCATATTCTGAGACAAAGTCTGCATTTTCTAGTCTGATTTTTTTAAATTCTATTTTTCCCTGCTTGGCTAGTTTTTGGATTTGCGTATTTGCGCTATCTGATATTACCAAAATCTTGCAGTCTTGAGTCAAAAGCGAGTTTACCTTTTTGAGGCCTTCCTCTCCAGCACCAACCACTATGACTAGTTTACCCTTTAGGTTTAGGTCAACAATCACGATCAGGGCAGATTCTAAATTGTATTTATAGGATTGTGTAATTCTCGGTACATTTTTAACAAAATTGGGATTTTACATGAATTATGAGTTCAATGGACGCACTGGACAAAGAAATTCTAAACGAAATACAGTGGTCCTTTCCATTAGTACAAGAACCATACAAAGAACTTGCAAACCGATTTCACCTCACACCAGACGAGATGAAAAAAAGAATTTCACAGCTAAAGTCAAGCGGAGTTCTGCGACAGCTATCTGCCATATTTGATACAAGGCGCCTTGGATACAAGAGCTCACTTGTCGCAATGGCAATCACACCTGACAAGCTGGATTATGTTGCAAATCAAATCAACCGCCACCCGGGAGTATCTCACAATTACGAGCGAAACCACGAATACAATTTATGGTTCACACTTGCAACGCCTCCTGGCTCTGATCTAAAGACAGAGGTTGACAAATTTGGAAAACTCCCAGGAATTCTCAAAATCAGACTGCTTCCGACTATAAAGCTATTCAAAATTGGAGTAAAGCTTGACATGCTAGATGAAAAAAAGAAAGAGATAGCACCAACTGAACAAAAGAAAAAAATCAACGACATCAAGTTTGATCCCACAGAAGAAGACAAGGAATTCATCAGGCATCTCCAAAAAGACCTCGAAGTAATTGACAGACCGTTTCTTTCCGCAGCACAGGCACTTGGCATGACAGAGGCCCAAGTCTTTGACAAATTACACTACTATGAGGAAATTGGAGTAATGAGAAGATATGCCGCAATTCTACGACACCGTGACGTGGGATTTACAGCAAACGGAATGATTGTCTGGCGAGTACCTGAGCAAAGAATCGAGGAGGTAGGCGATGTGCTAGGAGCTTTCCCACAGGTAAGCCATTGCTATCAAAGACCAGTATATGCTGATTGGCCATACAACGTATTCTCAATGGTTCACTGCAAGTCCGTTTCAGAAGCAGAAGACATGGCAAAGGAAATTCAGAACCACATCAAAGTTGATGATTACAGAATTTTATTTAGCTCACGCGAATTCAAAAAGACGCGCGTTGAATATTTCGTAGAAAACGAGTTCACAATAGAAGAAACCATCACTGCTTAGCTAGACTATCTTTGGTCGCACCAAAAATCTTGATGTGACTGTATGCACCAAATGCAAACAGTATCCATTTCCAAGCAAAAAACAAATTGACAATGCTGCTTGGGGAAAAAGTCTCAAGGCACCTTTCTACTAAGAATATGGTGTCTGCTACTGCCATGCAGATTACGCCAAGCGTTACTGTGACCCACAAAAAGTTTACCTCGCCCCTGAAAAACAAAATCAAGGCAATAAATGCCGGAACGAAAACCATGGCATCCAAAAATGGATAAACCAGGTTTATCGAAGTCTCTGCATTGTCAGTAGCTGGCTTTAGTGAAATAAAGTAAAGACTTGGTATGATGAAGCTTATTG
>CAYOBG010000084.1:0-6727 GCA_964402265.1 uncultured Candidatus Nitrosotenuis sp.
ATATACTGTAAAAATGGAAAGAAAGATTAGCATCATAATGATAGTCGGCGGAAGAAAGGTCTTGCTTTTCATTAGCTTCAAGTCCAAAAGAGGTTGGCGTGTTCTCTTTTCTACTATAATGAATGCTGCAAGCGATATTGCAGAGCCGATAAAGAGTGCAGGTACATAGAATCCAGTATCCTTGTTTTCCAAAAATGTAATACCACTTAGAAACAAGACAATCGTGCACGCAAGAAGCAATGTGCCTTTGATGTCAATTGACTTGTCTACTGGTATGTTGTTTTCAGGTACGGTTTGTTTTGGAAGATGCATGAATTTTAGTATCACCAACCAAAGTGCCACGGCAGCAGGCAGTATGGCTAGAAAGGTGGCCTGCCAGCCAAAGTTCTGTATTATTACCGCACCGCCGACAAGACCAATAATTGCTCCAGCCGGAAACGTGGAGCTAAATATTGTCTGACCTGTGGCAAATTTTTTCTCAGGGAGTGATTCGCGGATGATTCCAAATGCAATTGGGAACATGGCCATTCCAATTCCTTGCAGTGCCCTTGCAAGCAGCATAAATTCTATATTTGTGGCAAATCGCCCCGCCAAAACTCCGACTGTATAAATTGCCATCACTATTAGCAGTATTTTCTTTTTGCCATAGATATCAGAGAGTCTGCCTGCAATAGGTGTCATGACAGCTGCTGCAATTATGTATGCAGAGAGTAACCACGATGAGGTACTATAAGAAATGCCAAAGTCACGAATAAAATCCGGAATCGCAGGTAATATCATGGTCTCATCAAACATGACAATTATGCCCAAACAGCTCAAAATGGCAAGGATTCTCCATCCAGAATTATTTTGATTATCACTCATATGGTATACTTACCTGTTCTTTTCTGACCTTTGTTTAATAGACAATCAGTTCAATTGTTCGCCTAGCCATACCTTTAAAATTCTATTTTGTCACATAATACTTCAAATTGCAGATAATTTTTTCAACCACACCCTCAGATAACACATCATATCTGCTTTCAAGAAATTCGTTGATCTTCTCTAAACTAGACACAAAAATCAAAATTGGATTTTGTCTAGTATCATTATTACAAAGTATAACGTATTATTACCAATGACGAATAGATCCATACTAATAGGAATTGCAATAGGTACATTCCTTGTAGGCCTCGGAATAGGCTATGCAGTTTTTCATGCATCAAGCCAATCTACCATAACAACCTCAAGCACAGAAACAGAATTGGAAAAATACAAAATTGCCGAGCGTCTTGCTCAAGAACATCTCAAAACGTTTGATGATCTGGATTTTGATGTTTTCACAAACCAGAAATGGGATAGACTACATGAGAGTCATTCTCAGGACATTATTGTATACTGGCCTGATGGTCATAAAACAGAAGGCATTGAAAGACACATTGAAGATTTGAAGGCAATGTTTGTCTATGCGCCAGATACTCGCATTCAAGAACACCCAATTAGGATAGCGTCTGGAGAATGGACTAGTGTCATCGGGGTTTTCGAGGGTACGTTTACAGAGCCGATGCCATTGCCAGATGGTAGCTCAATTCCGCCAACGGGCAAATCCTTCAAGTTGGTGATGTGCACTGTTGGCCATTGGAAAGATGGTGTGATGGTTGAAGAATACTTGTTCTGGGACAACCAGACCTTTATGAAACAAATAGGATTGGCCTAGTCTACCTGTCATTTTTTTATAAAAAACATCCAGTGCAATCATATCAATTGGGAAAGATTAATGAGAATCAGATCATCATATTGCATAATGGCAAAAATTGTTATCAAAGCCACTGAGAACGGCCCTTGTTTGATAAATGTTGATGGAAAGACAGTAGCTGCGCTATGCAGATGTGGTGCATCAAACAACAAACCTCACTGTGACGGATCTCATCAAAAAATAGGATTCAAGGCAAAAGCCTCAGAAATTGAGGTCTAGAATTTTTTATATTTGAGAAGAGTAAAAAATTACGATTCATTTTGAATCCCTGAGATCTGTACAAGGTGGAAGAGAACTATCAAACTCAGCATTTGAACAAGACGGCTCAGAAAAAATCTGTGTTAGTATTTGAAGTACGGGATTATTCCATAAATTATGATCCCAGACAAACTCTCCCATCATCTGTCCATTTACATTACAAAAAAAGAGTATCATGCCAATCAAAATCAAGCTTACTGCAAACATGTAATGCTACTGTGGGTGTTAAAACCCAAAAAGCAGCGAAACCAATTAGTGCAATGACTGGGATTTTGTATCTAGTTTTCATATTCAAACACGCATGACATTCGAATAATCTTTACATCAGGACATATCTCCCCAGTGCATGGCGGCGTAACATCTCGATTAATTCTAATTCCTCCTACATCTCTGCAGATTTCCCATATTCCTTCGCAATCAGCATACTCTGCATTCCATGTTCCTCCATTTGATTCACATTTATCAACAAATATTTTGTCATTAAGCATTGCATCGAAATCAAGTGGCGGCACTCCAAAATCGACGTCTTTGTGGATGTATGTTAGAGTTGAATTTTCAGGAGGAAGCCAATCAGCACCTCCTGGATATAACCTCCAGCCCTGCTCTTTTCTTTTAGTTGTGTCTCCAAACACTACATCAGTCAAAAGAAAACAAGCATTAGGCATCAACTCCACTTCTCCTTCTTTGCAGCTTTGATCATGAAACAAATTTCCTTCCTCATCTACGGGTACACATTTTCCATCAATGAACTTCCAGTTCATCGGCGGTGAAATATAATGGCAGTCTTCTACGTTCTCAGGAATTTTACATTCTCCATTCACCAAAAGATACTCATGGCCCCATGCACTACATGGACCACATGCATCCGTACAAATAATCCCATTTCCTTCATTGGCAACAAGTTGCATTACAACTCCAGGGAAATACAAAACACTGGCATGGTTAAGGATGTTCTCGGAACCGAGAGCAACTGCAGTTATAGACACATATACAATCACCAAGACGAAAGATACAATTGAAATTATTTTGTATCTAGTTTTCATTTTCTAGTCTCCCTGTATGCAACAAAGCCAGAAATTCCAACTATTGCTATTGCAAATGACAAAAATCCTGGAAACACTCTTTTCTCAACCACTGTGAGTTTTCCTGCGTCAGGATGATCAGTATACGGTGAAATTATTTCCAATTCCTCATGAACCAAAAACAGTTCGTTAGAATACTCAAATTCTGTCTCAAATACCCCGTCATTGCGCATGTCAATTCCAATGCTGTATGAAGTGTTTGTAACCCAATTGGTTTCTAATATTTTGTCTTCGTATTCCTTTAGTATTGGCCCAAAGATTTCATTTGCTTCTGAGAGCAGTCTTGTGCGCTCTTCTTTGTCATCAGGTATTTGTCGATAGTTTTGTTCCCTGCAAATCTCGTTACAATCATTTGCCTGATTGATAAATATCATGTATAATGTATGATGTGAAAAATCCAGAACTACCAAAGTCATGACAGTGGCTGCAATTAGAAAAAATAATCTAGTTTTCATTTTTTAATGGATCACCTGATCCATACGTCAAACAATGATAATGTTCCAAATAATACAGAATGTCTTCCTGTGGCATATCATATGACGAATTATTTCCAACATAACAGAGAAGATCCATATTGGTTATCTCATGGTTCTCATCAAAATACAGATTCATCCTAATCCGAAAATCAGTCTTGTTTCCTGCAGAATATGACACATAATCATCTTTTGCCGATACATCAACGTCATCATATTTGGTATAAAATGCCTTGACCTCTGGCGTGTCTTTGTAATGATCTATTAACATATCTTCTTCAGTCGCAAAATCCTTCCAAACTTTGGTGCATCTAAAAAGTCCAGTCATAGAACCGCCTTCGGCTTCGCAGTTTTGTATGTAGAGATCTTGATAATGTAAGAGTCCTAAAACTGCCAGAGCAATTCCAATTCCGATTGCTACAATAACTGATGAAAATAGTACGACTTTCGTATGAAATTTGCGTTATGCATTGTTTTTAGATATTACGCATCTTTCTACTTACCTTATTTTGAGTAAAAGTGCAAAATGTCACCATCTAACTACTATCTCCCAGAGTTAACGCGGGTAATCAAATTTGAATCAATTTACAATAATGAAACTATTTCTTTTGTAAATTCTGATGTGGTCTTTGCGCCACCTATATCTCGAGTCTTTATTCCCTTATTCACAACACCATACACTGCGGATTCTAGTTTTTTTGCTGCATCAAAGCATTTAGTATCATTGTGTTTCTTTCCAAGCCATTCAAGCATCATTTTTCCAGATAGAATAAACGAGGAGGGGTTTGCAATTCCCTTGCCAGCAATATCAAATGCAGCCCCGTGAACCGGCTCAAATAAAGCAAAGTTATCGCCAATGTTAGCAGCTGGCGCCATCCCTAAACCACCTACCACCTCAGATGATTCATCAGATAGGATATCTCCAAACAAGTTCGTCGTAACTATAACATCAAATGTTTCAGGACGTCTAATCAAGTTCATTGCACATGCATCCACATACATTTGATCAAATGATACATCAGGGTATGATTTTGAGACCTGGGTGCAAACCCTAGAAAACAATCCGTCTGTCTTTCTCATTACATTGGACTTGTGAACACATGTCACTTTTTTCTTTCCGTTTCGCAATCGAGCAGCCTCAAACGCATATTTTGCGATTCTCTCAGATGCTCGCTCTGATATGATCCTAAACGCTACTGCGGCACCAGATACCTCAAATTCCTGCCCAGTGTACAAGTCCTCTGTATTTTCTCGAACTATGACCATGTCAATGCCATCCTTTAGTGCATTCATTCCGGGGTATGATTTTGCAGGACGGATATTTGCATACAAGTCAAGCATTCTTCTCAACACCACAATAACATCAGCAGCTGATTCCCCGACTGGCGCCTTCATGCAGACATCAGACTTCTTGATAGCATCTAGGGTTTGATCAGGCAAAGCCTTTCCATATTTTGATAATGCAATATCGCCAGCTAGCAACTTTTCTATCTCAAATTTTACATCCAATTTGTCATGAATGGCATTCAAAACAGATACTACAGATTCTGATAGTTCCGGCCCTATACCGTCACCAGTAATTAATGAAATTTTATACATGATACAGGAAACCTAGTTTCCAATCTTTTTTTGCTTTAGAGTTTTCTTGAACATTATTCGGTTTATACCCTCAATGACTGCCTGAACGCTGGTAGTGACTATATCCTCGCCTATTGATTTTGCAGATGCTACATTCCCGTATGCATCCTCTACCTTAATGGTAACCTCACAAAGAGCATCAGCACCACCAGATATAGAATCAAGTTTGTACTCTTTTACTCGAACCTTGGCTATTTCTCCAGTAATTTTTTGTATGGCATTAAGGGCCGCATCAACTGGACCAACCCCATAATCTGTTCCAACATAATCCACACCGTCAATGTTTAGCTTGACAAATGCATAAGGCATCGTACCAATGCCGGTTGATACTGAAAATCCTGAGAGCTGAACTATTCTTTTTATTGGATGTTCTGATAGTATTTCATTTGCTATTGATAGTAATTCCACCTCAGTTACCTGCTTTCCCTGGTCACCAATTGCCTTGACCTTATCCAAGATGTCCTTGAGTTGTTGTTCATTTGGTTTTACCCCATATTCTTCTAGCATTGCAGACATTCCGTGTATGCCAGCGTGTTTTCCAACTTGGAGCCAGCGAGTTCTGCCAACTAGCTCAGGGCTGATTGGCTCGTATGTCAAAGGATTATTCAAAATACCATGTGTGTGGATTCCAGATTCATGGCCAAACGCATTCTCACCAACGATAGCCTTGTTTGGCTGAACCTTGATTCCAACCAAATTGGACACATATCGTGAGGTCTCGTACAATAATTTGGTATTAATTCCAGTCTCCCACTTCTGTCCGTCAAACTGTAAACACTGCAACGCCATGACTAGCTCTTCAAGTGATGCATTTCCTGCCCGCTCTCCAATTCCGTTTATTGTAACATGTGCACATGCAGCACCTGCCTGTATGCCAGAGATGGCATTTGCAACTGCCAACCCAAAGTCATTGTGGCAATGAACGCTAACTGGCAAGTGCGTTGCAGATATGGTATCTCGCGTTATTTCCGCTATATATTGCGGTGTGGAATAGCCCACAGTATCTGGAATATCAAGCCTATCAGCTCCTGCCTTTGCTACTTCAGTGAACACGTGTTTTAGAAATGTACGATCAGTTCGTGTGGCATCCTCTGCTGAAAACTCTACTTGCAAGCCATGAGCCTTTCCATATTCCACTGCCTCAATTGCCTTGGCTAGTGCCTCGTCTCGAGTCATCTTTAGCTTGTATTGTAAATGAATATCAGATGTTGCAATAAATGTGTGAATGTATTTCAAGCCGCAGTCAATTGCCGCGTCGATGTCCTTTTTGTTTGTACGAGCAAGACCGCAAATCTCTGCCTTTAATCCAGCTTTTGTGATTAGCTTTATTCCTTGCTGCTCTCCGTCAGATATTACTGGAAAGCCGGCCTCTATGGCATCTACTCCAAGATCGTCCAGCCTTTTTGCTATTGATAGTTTTTTCTCAGGTGATAATGCAACGCCGGGTGTCTGCTCTCCATCTCTTAGTGTCGTATCAAAAATTCTAACTCTCAATCTAATCTCCGCCTCGTTGTAGTGCGGCAACCCCTGTTCTGGCTATG
>CAYOBG010000085.1:0-6619 GCA_964402265.1 uncultured Candidatus Nitrosotenuis sp.
CCCTTTCTGCAGCGTTTTCTGTAATTGGCCTTTTTCCGATATTTGGAGATGTTTTGCCAAAAGCGTACGTCATTGGAAGCCCGCTTGAGATTAGCGGCATTTCAGTAGAGCATGTTGTGGGACATGTCGTGTTTGGCCTAATAGTTGGAGTGGCATCTCTGAGTGTTCGTTATGTCATTTTGTCAGGACTGTTCCCAATTGCCCTTGATGCGGATCATCTAATCCAGTTCCTAAACTTGGAAGCAGTTCCAAGGTTGGGCCATTCCTTTGCCTATGCGATAATCTCAATTCCGATTATGATGTATTTTTTGGGAAAAAAGGACTACAGGCTTGGAGCAATCTCACTGGCATCTGTTATTGCGCATATCTCATTTGACGTCTTACTTTCAGGCAAAGATGGAAGCTCGTTTCCGATCCTCATACCGTTCTCAAGCGAGATGATTACTCTAATCAACTATGACTGGGTTTTGTTCTTGGCATCGGCAATCATAATTGTGGCTGCTGGTACCTTTCTTGCAAAAAAGACTCGTCTCAGCAAAGCGCAAATTTAGCCAAGAATATAATCAAAACTAATAACACTTATTTTCACATTGCACATGCCCAGTAACATGCTAAAAGTCGAGGCAGTCATTAGAAGCTCAAAACTGTTTGAACTTCAAGCCGCTCTTGCCGGCATAGGAATTCCAACCTTTTCATCATTTGAGGTAAGAATAAGTGGAATCCACAAGGGACACAAGGGCTTGAGAAACAAGGCAAGCGATTTTGTCCCAAAAACCAAAATCGAGATTCTCTGCCAAGATCAAGATCAGGAAAAAATAGTAAAGACAGTCTTGGATGCTGCGAAAACCGGCGATCGAGGAGACGGCATAGTCTATGTATGTCATATTGACAACTTGGTTCGAATCCGGGATGGCCAGACAGGCGAAGCTGCGCTAAAATAAGTCCCAACAAAGCACAAATCTAACTGTTCAAAACCACAATCAATGGGCAAGCTCTTTGGAACAAACGGAGTCCGCGGCGTTTTTGGCAAGGACTTTACTCTAGAGTTCGTCCATGACTTGACATTATCACTTGCGGCTTATTTCAAAAAAGGACCAATTCTTGTGGGATATGACGGACGCGACTCCAGTGAAATGGTTGCCAAAGTAGTCTGTTCTGCCCTGAATTACTCTGGCCTTGACTGTAACCTAGGAGGACTGGTACCAACACCTGCACTGGAATATGCAACAAAAAAGCTTGGCTATTCTGGGGGAATAATGATCACGGCATCCCACAACCCGCCGCAATACAACGGAGTAAAGCCGGTCGCAAGGGACGGAGTAGAAATCTCTAGAGAAGACGAGACAAAAATCGAAAAGATCTATTTTGCAAAAAAATGGCCCAAGTTTGCAAAGCCAGGAAAAACAGGAACAGAATCAAGAATCATTCCGACATATCTTGCCGGAATCAAATCACAAGTGAACTCGTCAAAGATTAGATCAAAAAAATTCAAGGTCGTATTAGATCTAGGAAATGGAGCGCAGGCAGTCGCAGCGCCAAAATTGTGCTCTGAGCTTGGCTGCAAAACATTTCTGATTAATGAAAAAATCGACGGACAATTCCCAGGACGGGGATCCGAGCCAACACCTGCAAACCTGCAAAAACTATCAAGTACGGTTCGCAAAAACAAGGCAGCGCTGGGAATAGCGTTTGATGGCGACGGAGACCGAAGCATCTTTTGCGACAATCACGGAAAGATTCTCACCGGCGACAAGTCCGCATTATTATTATCAAATCACATTCTAAACAAAAACCCAAGATCAAAAATCGTGACCTGCCTTAACTCTAGTTCTGCCATAGAAGCATTGGCAGCAAAAACAAAATCAAAGGTAATTCGAACCAAAGTAGGAAGCGTTGAGGTATCAAGAAAAATGGTGCCTCAAAAAGCACTGATCGGCTTTGAGGAAAACGGCGGCTTCATGTATGGAAAACACAACCAAGTACGCGACGGCGCAATGACCCTGGCACTAGCGCTAGATCTCTTGGCAAGCTCAAAAAAACCACTAAGTGAGGAGCTAGACTCCATACCAAAATCATACACCACAAAGGACAAGGTTCACTGCACCAAACCACAGGCAAAAAAAATCATCACCATTCTAAAAAAACAGCACAAAAATTCTGACACCCGTGACGGCATCAAGATTACATTTGATGAGAAAAACTGGGTGATGATTAGGCCAAGTGGCACTGAACCAATAGCTCGGGTCTATGCAGAGGCTGACTCGCAAGACAAACTGGAGCAAACCATCACATCCTACATCAAAAAAGTCAAGACCATTCTTGCCAACTGATAACACTAATAAGGCGATTCCAATCGACTGAAGGAATGGAGATGATCCCTACGGGTGATTTAATTGGGTAAGGCTTACTACGTAAAATTCGAAACGCCAGCTGATCTTGTCAATCCAATTCTGGAGGCAGTCAGAGTGGCAGCAACGAGTGGTAAGGTTAGAAGAGGCACAAACGAGGCAACAAAGGCAATAGAGCGCGGTATCAGCAAACTCATAGTTATTGCAGAGGATGTAGAGCCACCAGAAGTGGTCGCACATCTTCCAATTATCTGTGAAGAGCAAAACGCAGCATATGCATTTGTCCCATCAAAGCAAGAGCTTGGAAAGGCACTAGGCATTGACGTTACCTCAGCAGCAGCCGCAATAATTGATGCGGGTGATGCAAACCACATTGTCGAAGAAGTAGTATCCTCGATTAAGAAACTTAAAGGTGGCAATTAGTGAGTACTTCCCAAACAGATGAGGTTGTGCCAGCAGAAATCATTCAGTTGGTTGGCAAGACCGGCATTGCGGGAGAAATCACTCAAGTGCGCGTTAAGGTTCTTGGAGGACGAGACAAGGGCCGAATCTTGACTAGAAACGTCAAGGGTTCAGTCCGAATGTCCGACATTTTGATGCTGCGAGAGACGGAACGCGAGGCCAAAAAAATTAGGTGATTAAATGAGTCTAATCGTTAAACCATGCAGTTTTTGTGACAGACCAGTATCAAAGGGGTCTGGCAGTATGCTAGTCAAAAATGATGGTACCGTATTCTGGTTCTGCTCACCAAAATGCAAAAAGAACATGCTGGTATTGAAAAGAGATCCAAGAACCCTCAAGTGGACAAAGAAATACCAAAAGGGCGGGATTATCAAAAAGTAATTTCTGAAACAAATTGACCGAACAAACATTATTCATTGTAAAGCCAGATGCAGTAGCAAGAAAACTAGTTGGCCAAATCATTGCAAGATTTGAAACCAAGGGATTCAAAATTATAAAACTCAAAATGTTCACATTTACAAAAGCGCAGGCACAGGAATTCTATTCAGTGCATAACACAAAACCATTCTTTGGCGAGCTGGTGGATTTCATAACATCAGGACCAGTTGTAGTTGCTGTAATTGAGGGAAACAACGCAGTTGCCACTACAAGAATTCTGGTCGGGGCCACAAAATCATACGAGGCAGCCCCAGGCTCGATTCGGGGCGACTTTGGCTTGGGAATTTCTGATAATATCATTCATGCATCTGATTCCAAGGAAAATTTTGAAAAGGAAGCAAAGGTAGTATTCGAGTGAGCATTCTTGCGAATTCGACAGCCAATTGTGGCCGTTTTAGGCCATGTAGATTCTGGTAAGACCTCACTATTAGACAAGATCCGCGGAACCGGAGTCCAGGGAAGAGAGGCAGGCGGAATCACCCAGCACATTGGTGCAAGTTTTCTGCCAACTGATACCATCAAAAAAATGTGCGGGCAATTATACACAAAACTTACCACAACTGAACACGAGGTCCCAGGACTGTTAGTAATTGATACGCCAGGCCACGAGGTTTTCACAAATCTGAGAACCCGCGGAGGATCAGCTGCAGACATTGCCATACTAGTAGTGGATACGAACAGGGGATTCCAGCCGCAGACAAACGAATCCCTGAAAATCTTGCAAGCCAGAAAGGTACCGTTTGTGGTTGCCCTAAACAAGGTCGACCAGATTTCCGGCTGGAAGCCAGCAGACACACCATACATTTCGATGGCAATAAAAAAGCAGGACCAGTTCATCCAGACAACACTAGATGAGCAAATCTACAATGTTGTAGGGACCCTGTCAATTCTCGGATTCCAGTCAGAAGCGTTCTATAGGGTAAAGGACTTTGGAAAAGAAGTCTCAATCGTACCAGTCAGTGCTAGGACTGGCGTTGGCATTCCGGAACTACTGACAGTACTTGTGGGGTTGACACAACAATACATGCAAAAAAGACTAGAGCAGGAAGAAAAGCCAAGCCGCGGAATCATACTTGAGGTAAATGACGAGATAGGCCTTGGCACCACTGCAAACATGATACTAATTGACGGCGTGATAAAAAAAGGAGACTCGGTAGTTGTCGCAAAGCGCGATTCCGTGATTGTTACAAAACCAAAGGCACTGCTCTTGCCAAAACCATTAGATGAGATGCGAGATCCTCGGGACAAGTTCAAGCCAGTAGACCAAGTGGAAGCAGCTGCCGGAATCAAGATTGCCTCGCCTGACTTGGACGGGGTCCTACCTGGCAGTACCCTTTATGTGACAAATGACGAATCCAAGATAGAAGAATACAAAAAGATGATCGAGTCCGAAATGAAGTCAGTCTTTGTAAGTACTGAAACAAACGGCGTCATACTAAAATGCGATACCATAGGCTCACTTGAAGCGCTAACTGAAATGCTGCGACGACAGCAAGTGCCGGTATCAAAGGCCGACATTGGGCATGTGAACCGACGTGATATAATGGAGGCAAAGGCAATCAAGGAAAACGACAGGCACCTCGGAGTTGTCCTGGCGTTTAATGTGAGAACCTTGCCAGACGCGCAAGACGAGGCAGACGAGAGCCATATCAAAATATTCAACGACCAGATAATCT
The DNA here is from genome assembly GCA_964402265.1 of uncultured Candidatus Nitrosotenuis sp. Taxonomy (GTDB): domain Archaea; phylum Thermoproteota; class Nitrososphaeria; order Nitrososphaerales; family Nitrosopumilaceae; genus Nitrosotenuis. Next base: position 4,925 of record CAYOBG010000085.1, read on the forward strand.
ACAGTCTGATTGACAACTACACCCTATGGGTTGATGAGGACACTGCAAATGAGGACAATGCAATATTTTCCGAGATCACACCAATTTGCAAGTTCACTTTCTTGAAAGGATACATTTTTCGAAACAGCAACCCGGCAGTGTTTGGGATTAGAGTCGATGCAGGAAAGGTAAGGCAAAAAATTCACATCATGAATGTTTCAGGAAAAAAAATTGGCACAATACACCAACTCCAGGACGGAAAAAAATCAATAGATTCTGCCACCCATGGACAAGAGGTGGCGTGCTCAATTCAGGATATCACGATAGGCAGGCAAATCTCGGAAGAAGACGTGTTTTATTCAATGCTGAACTCACGCGAGGCAAAAAAAATCCTAGAGAATTACCTGCACAAGCTAAGCCCAGAAGAGCAAAAAGTGTTCCATGAGATAGTTGCCATACAAAGAAAGAAGGATGCCTCTTACGGCTACGTCTGATACTTTTTTGCAATCATGTGAATTCCCGGTTCGCCTACTGCCCCCATCATTCTATCTACTGGCTGTCCGCCCTTGAACATTATAAAAGTCGGAATCGCCTGAACGCCAAACTTCATGGATATGTCTTGGTTTTGATCAACATTTACCCGGGCAAACTGGATGTGCCTGTATTTCTTTGACATTCTCTCAAATATGGGATGCATCATTTTGCATGGACCGCACCATTCCGCCCAAAAGTCCACTAGAACCAGTCCCTGTGATGTTGTAGCATCAAAGTTTGCAGAGTTTAGCTCCAGCACTTGAACCTGGCTCTGTGCGATTGATTCCTGCTGCGCCTGAATCATTTCTGCCAGTTTTTTCTGCTTTATTTTTTCGAGTTCCGGGTCTTCCATGGTTTTGAAAGACCAGTTCGAATTATTAATTTCTACAGGTCAAGCAAATACCGCATGTATACTGTGCCGTTCTGTCGTATCTCCATTTCGTGAAATGTCGGCGCCTTTATCTCTACTTTAAAGTGGTGCTTTTTGATGTCGATTTCCTCGCCGACCAGTTTTGCTGAAATCTTGTATTCAGAGTTTTTTTCTATCTGAACTGATATGGTCTTTGCAGCAAACCCGTCAGTTATTGTAAGAATGATGAGTTCTTCCAGCCAGTTGTACAGCAAATAGTTGAGGTCCTTGCCAGTTACTGCAAGTGTTCGCTCCATCTTTTCCTCTACTGTACTGATATCAAGTATGGTCTCAATTACAGATTTGGCAGCAACAACAAATGCCTCTTGCAGATTTGCGGCAGTTACTTCAAAAATTGCGTCCGTTGCATGGTCTAAACTCTTGTAGCTCAATTGGTTCGAGTTGGATTTTCTATTATTAATACATAAGACAAAATCTGCAGAGCAACACCTAAATCCATTAGCACGAAAGTTTTTCCAAGTTGAATCTTCCAAGGGGAATGAAGGATTTTGAGTCAGCTGAGCAATCAAAAATAGAGTTTGTAAGAGAAAGGTTTCTTGAAACCTGCAGATCATTTGGGTTTCACTTTATGGCACCATCACCACTGGAACTTGTATCAGTAATAGAGGCAAAGAGCGGCCCCGCAATACGGGACGAGATCTATTTTTTCAAGGACAAGGGAGACCGAGAGATTGCACTGCGCTTTGATTTTACGGTTGGCTTAACAAGATATGTCGTAGAGCAAAAATCACTCAAGATGCCGGCAAAAATCT
>CAYOBG010000086.1:0-6585 GCA_964402265.1 uncultured Candidatus Nitrosotenuis sp.
CCTTTGATAAAATATGCACCGTCGACATCATCCATGTATGATGTGTCAATGCCCACTACCTTGCCCTTGTTTCCAGCTAGTTTTACTGCTGCTTGCATCCATCCACCCGGTGCACACCCCAAATCTACTACATTAAATCCAGGGCCGATTATTCTGTATGAGTTATTTAGCTCAAGTAACTTGAATGCCGCACGGCTTCGATACCCTTGCTCCTTTGCAAGTTTTCTAAAATGATCACGTTTTGCGTCCAGTAGCTTCATTGTTCTTTCTTTTTCTTTGGTTTTGAGAGCTCATTAATTGTCCACTCCTCAATCCACTGGCACGTTCGAGGGCTTACCTCTCCGTCAAGTGAGCATTTTTGCTCAACTGGACACACCAAACACGGTGCGTTTTCAATGGAATCGGTGCTGACAGGTGTCTTTTTTATTTTTAGAACATATGTCCATCTTTTGTTTTCTAGAATTTTCTCACGGGTTATGATTCCCATTCTTTCAAGCTTTAGTGCAAGACGTGAGCCATCCCTGCTTGTGAGCTTGAATTTTTTCCAAAGCTCGCTTTGAACTATACCGTCATCATAGTTTGCCAAAAACAGGCAGACACGGTTTGTGAGTTTGTCCATGTCGACTTTGTCGATTTGAAAGTTCTCAATTTCCTCATCGGTCAGCTCTTCTTCCAGCTGTTCTTCTAGCGTTTTTTCAGATTCTTCTTCCTTCTTTTTCTTTTTCTCTTCTTTGGCTGCCTCTTTGGCCGCTTTGGCTGCTGCCTTTTTGTCGATTTGCTTTTCTTTCTTGTCTTTTTTCTTGTCTTCTTTTGACTTTTTGTCTTCTTTGGCTGCCTTTTTTTCTTCCTTTGCTAGTTTCTTGTCGTCTTTTTTCTTGTCTTTTTTAGAATCTTTTTCGGCGGCTTTTGGTCTTGCCATAATAAATCACGTGTGCTTACTCACTCTGGTTGCAATATATAACATCGCATTCTATTGTACGCTGAATTTCTGGGATGCACTCAGAAACTTGTCCCCGTTTTTGTCAAACAGCTGAGCTTCAAGTAGATATTGTCCTGGGTTGAATTTTTCTGAAAACTTTTCATCAAGTGGCAATGTGCCGGATTGTCCATAGCACTGATCAAAGAACGCTCCTTGTTTTGCCGCCTTTTTTTGGCCTCCCGAAACATCATACACTGTGATGTATAGATCACCGCAATCAAATGCAGAATCGCTAATAGAAACTTGTGCGCTAACATTTTCAGTATTTGTGTATTGTCCCTGCAGGTCCAAGATTTCAATAGAGCTTGCTTGTGTTGTTCCGATTTCCGCTCTGGTTCCCTGTAATGCAGAGCCTAACACTACACCACCATACACAAATGAGAATATGATTGGAATTATGAAAATTGCAATACCGCGTGATGCCATCAAATTTTTCTTGGCGTCTTGTGTTTTTATATTTATGGCAAAAGTTGTGCATGAAATTGTGTCGAATAAGTTAAATCGTTGACAACCAGATAGGCGCTAGATGCGATTACGAAAGTTCCGAGTTAGGGCATACCGATGCATCCACGATTCTGGCGAAATCAAAGTTGGAGACTTGGCAGCCTTTGTTGGAAGAAATGAGAGTGGAAAAACTACAATTTTACAAGCATTGACTCTCCTAAACAAGGAAGAGCGAGTATCTGAGCTGGATTTGTGCGATGAAATGACTGAGGAGTTAAAGTCAGAGATAACCCTAGTTGAGGGCGACTTTCAGCTAACCCCTAAGGAAACTCGACTAATCAAGGAACGATTCCCACACCTGCCAGAAATCACAACTATGCGAATTTTTAGATCAAACAAGTACGTGCAGGTCCAGTATGACTTTGGTATGGTAAAGCTAAGCGAGGAAAAAGACCGAGCGCTAAACTCTTGGGAGAATTATACAGAAAAAATACTAAACTTTGTTGCAACCATTCCAAACCACATTCGAATCCAGTTTGATACCAGATTCTTTGAGGGTCCACCTCCAGTAGACAGGGAGACATTCCTCAGCGAGATGACAATGTTCAACAATTCCTTGAACATGTTAGCATCGGACGAGCCGCACATCTTACAGGAATGGTCGCGATTCTACCAAGACAAGGAAAAAACATATGATGAACTACTTGTCGGCTCTACTGAAAAAACCGCACTGGAGAATTTCATCCTAGAACACCTACATCCAAGATTTGTTTACTTTTCAGATTACAAAAAGATCTATGGCAACATCAACCTAGATGAATACATCAAGGAGATCAAACGACCAGAGGGCCTTGACTATGAGGAATTTGACAAGGCAGAGACTGTTCGAAATTTGTTTTATTTAGCAGAACTTGACACTGAGAAACTCGAAGAATACAAGAACAGCCCTCCAAAGCTAATCAAGCTCCTAAATTCTGCAAGCAGAAGACTCACTGACAGACTAAACCCAGCATGGAAAGGAGACCCAATTCATGTAGACCTGAGATATAATCCAGGAAACATAATGAGTGTAGTAATTTCTGACGTGCACCGAGATGGAACAGTAACCAACACCGGACTATTGAGCAGACGTGCAGAAGGATTCAAGTGGACATTTTCATTTATTGTGAATTTTGCAGCAGAGACTCAACGGGCAGAGCTAAAGGAGGCAATCCTGCTATTGGACGAGCCTGCAAGAAATCTCCACCCAGCCCAGCAAATGGGGATCTCTGATCTACTAAAGAATCTGGCAGGCTCCAACCAAGTTTTGTACGCAACTCACTCTCCATTTATGATATTTGATTACACTCCTGGAAATCTGCTTGTAGTGGAACTAGACAAAAGAAAGCACCTCAGCAGAATTCATTATGATTACTGGAATGCAGATGATGCAACACTCATACCAATCCTGTATGGCCTATCACGAGGCCTAGTAGAGTCAATTGTGGATAGAGAAATTGGCACAAACTCGAGGCCAGTCATCATAGTGGAAACAATGTCGGATGCAATGTATCTGAATTCGTTTGACAAGTTCCTAGAGGACCCAAACATCTCAATGAACCCGCTAAATGTGGTTGCGTCATACAGCAAAAACTCTACATTACCTCTTGCCATTTTCTACAGAAATCACGGTCACAACGTCTTTGTCATATTAGACAACACACTAGAATCAAAGAAAATAGCAGAGCAGCTAAAGGCAAACGAATTCACAGACATGCAGATCATATACTTGGAGCAGGGCGGAAAATCAATTGAATCAATTGAGGATCTCATATTGTGGGAAGATTACCTGCATGCAGTAAACCAAACCTATGAGATCAAGCTCAGAAAGGAGGGATTCCGAAATCTCACAAAAGAAGAGGCTCTTGCCAGAAACAAAAAGGGAATCATCGACAGTCTAAGAGACATTTGGTATGAGCGCAGAGATGACGGCTGGAACGAGTTTGATGTGGAAGAGATTGCAAGATATATTTGCGAAAAAATTGCGCTAAAAGAAGCAGACTTTCTCTCAGACAAGACAAAGGACCAGTTCCGTGGCCTCTTCAGACTTATTGCAGAGCGAATCAGACAACACCAGAATCTGACTGCCCATGTTGGACTGACCAAGTTCCAGCGAAGCAAGCCACGATAGCTGTTTAAAGTATTTTACGTATGAGTTCTCACCAACCCTCAAAAAGAGTAAATAAACAATATTGGTCAAGTCAGGTAAGATTACACATGAACTACTCCACTCTAGCCATTCTTGGAATTTTTGTCATTTCAGTATTTTCTATAACAAGTTTGGCACATGCAGAGACTGCTGCCAAGAGCACGAGTTTTGAGAAAACCACACTAATCGAATTTACAAACAACGAGTCTACTGACATCCAAACCGTACGAATGTGGCTTGGAAAAGATTCTGGTGAGTTCAAGTCATTTAAGGCCGAAAAAGGCTGGACTGGAACCAAAACAGCGCAGGGAGTTTTGATATTCTCAACTATTGATTCTCTGAGTCCGGGTCAATCTGTAAAGTTTGGAATCAAGACAGAGGTTGCAGGCCCTGGCATAAACTGGAAGACTGTAGATTCTGCTGGAGCTGATCTTTCTGTTGGAAAGACCCTACCTGGCCAAACAATACAACAACCAAAAGAAACTACACCGCCTCAAGACAACACGCCGCCGCCAGCAACTATGGACAAGGCAACTTTTAAAATAATTCCCGAGTCGCCAAAAAACGGCGACAGCATTAGAATTGTAGGTGAGGGATTCCCACCAAACACAGTACTAAATTTCATGATTGACAATGAAAGCCTAGAAGACTTTCAGTCAGACGAAAAAGGAAATGTCATTGGAACTGCCAAGATCCCGCTAACAAAGCAAGCAGACAGAGTAGATCTTTCTTTGGCAGACAAGACAGGGAACAGAAAAACAATTAGCATTAGAATTGGCCATGCCGACGTAGTAGTATCTCCACCATCTCACAACATCGAAAAACTAACAGTTGACAAAGGAACAGAAATAGCAGAACCGGGACAAAAAGTATCTGCCAGCGGAACTGGAAAAGCCGGAGGTTCTGTTAAAATCACTGCCAAGGATAGTGTCGGAACCAAGCTGTACGAAGCAGTAGTCCAGATTGATTCGCAGGGAAACTGGTCTCATGAGACAACAGTGCCACTTGACGCACCGCTTGGCACAAGGACAATAGAGTTTAGCGATGGAGTTGACACCATAACCAAAACGCTCAGTATTTCAGTATCAAAGACAGTCAGAATTAGCTCATCTGCAATAAAGTACAATCCTGGAGACAAACTACTCTTCAATGGAACTGCAAAGCCAGACCAGTCACTGCAGATAATAATTGACGATCCAATAGGAAAAGAGGTCTATTCAGATATCATACAGGTCAATGCAACAGGTCTAGTGTCCTTTGGATATCAAACCACATCTGCTTCAATCAAAGGAACGTATGCCATGCTTGCATCACAGGGAGATGAAACTGAAATCGTTCGAGTTGGCCTCGGCGAGCTTCCAACGGAGCAGATCATTGCCAAATTTGACAAGCTAAACTATGCATCATCAGAGACTGCAAAGCTCACAATTGAGGGTCCAACCAAATCCACAATTTCGCTTTTGGTCATAGATCCGTCAGATAAGGTCAAGATCACAGAAGGTGTCACCCTAGGCCTTGATGGAAGCAAGGTCTATGAACTAGGTTTGAGCGGCTACAAGTCTGGAGTATACACAGTGGTACTCAAGTACACAAAGTCTCAAGCTGAAGTTGTGTTTTCAGTCGGACTACAAACCACATCTGGCCCAATCATAATGCATGCAACAAAAGAGACCTATCTCCCCGGAGAGATCTCTCTCGTTTTAGGTTCAACCAATGCCAATGCATTGCTAAGCCTAGAAATGTCTGATCCCAATGGAAAAATAATCAAGCAAAAAGACATCTTTTCTGATAAAGACGGCAAGTTTTCAGACGGAACATTCAGAGTTCCAAGTGACGCAGTGCAGGGGGCTTGGATGATAAAGGCAAAAAGCGGAGCAAACTATGCTGAGGCAAAGTTCACAGTTTCTGGAACCACGGATAAAACATTCACAGTCAAGGTAGACAAACAATCATACATCAAGGGAGATTTGATGATAATATCCGGCACCGGTGGAGGAAAGACACAGACGGCAACTGCCACAATTTCGGATCAAAATGGTGTCAAGATCACAGATCTAAGCTCATTTTCAACTAGTGCGGGCAGCTTCCAGATAACTTGGAAGGTCCCCACAGACATGGTACCAGGCACATATAAGATCAAGGCTACGATTGGAACAGATGTTGCCGAGACAACCTTTACCGTCCAATAGTTAGAAACCCTTTTTATTACTCTGCTCAAATTCCAAAAACGTGAACCTCCAAAACATCATAGCGGAATATCCAGACTTTCCAAAAAAAGGAATTTTATTTAGAGACATTAGTCCGATTTTAAAAAACCCGTCAGCTATCACACATTGTGTTGACGAGTTTGCAAAACTATACCATGCAAACGATGTAGATGTCTTTGCAGGAATTGAGTCGCGCGGGTTTCCCCTCGCATGTGCAATGGCACTACGATACAACAAAGGCATGATAATGGTACGAAAACAGGGCAAGCTTCCAGGGGCTACAGTCAAGAGATCATACTCTATAGAATATGGCAAGGCAACAATGGAGATTCAAAAAAATGCCATCAACAAGGACCAGCGTGTTGTCATTTGTGATGATTTGCTGGCAACAGGAGGTACTGCAAAGGCTGCCGCAGAACTAATAGAGCGAATTGGCGGGCAGGTCACAGGATTTGCATTTATTGTGGAACTAACAGAATTAAACGGAATCAAAAAAATCTCAAAATACAGATCCGAGTCCTTGGTGAAATACTAGTGGAACAGGCAGACATTGGAATCTTTGGAGGAACCGGAATTTATGATTCTGGATTGCTAACAGAGGCTAAAGAAATAACAGTTGATACCCCATACGGCAAGCCATCTGACACCATAACAGTAGGATTGTTCAAGGGCAAAAAAATTGCATTCATGCCAAGGCATGGAAAAAAACACACCATACCTCCACATTTGATAAACTATCGAGCAAACATTTGGGCATTCAAGCAAAT
>CAYOBG010000087.1:0-6566 GCA_964402265.1 uncultured Candidatus Nitrosotenuis sp.
AATTTACATTTTATATTAAAAATTATGTCGATTGACGTGACTTGAAATCAAGACGCGGAGTTGGCGGCCTCATATCCATGATTGGATTAGTGGTAGTGTTCGGTATAGTTGGAATTGCTTTTCTATCCTTGAATACGCAGCAGACGTCATTATTTGCAACGCAGCAAAAAGTAAATGAATTACAACATGACAGAAACACAGAAAGTTTTACTGCAAAAGTTCTTCAATGTCAAAAGAATGGTACTCACGCAAAGTTTATCCAATTAAGAGTAAACAATACCTCAAGCCAATCCATGAATCTTAATTCTATTATTTTATACAATACAGCATATCAAAACGTCACAGATTCAAATTACTTCAATGGTACAAAAATTCACATCTTATCACAAGAATCAAAGATCTTTGATTTAACAGATCTGAGATATCATCTTCCTAATTTGGTTCCCTCAGACTACGTTCAACGAATTATCATGACGACTGATTTTGGAAACAAAATAATTCTAGACTATGATTTTACAGGTTGTAACCTAGTAGTTTGAATCTGTCAAGACTTATAACTAAAAAAGGCTGAATTACACCAAAATGGGCATAGTAAAAAACATGGCAAAAGAAATGATCAAGGAAATAGGCAACAAGTCCCGTGAATTCTACGAGTTTGTCTTGCCGCCAGTGGACATGTACCTTGATGATGATTCTCTAACTGTAATAATTGACTTGCCTGGATTTGAGAAAAAAGACATCAAGGTATCAATTCACAAAAACATTCTATCAATTAATGCAGTAAAGCCGCAGTCCAAAACAGATGGAATTGTCTGCAAACAAAGACCAGATACAATTGACAAGAAGATAATTCTGCCAATCCACGTTAAGGAAGGCGATGAATCAGTCAGTTCTGCAAAATTCTCTCAAGGGGTACTAATCATCAAAGTTCCTCATACTAAAAAGGAAAAACAATAGAGTAATTACCGTTTTCTGAATATAGCAAAGACTCCCATAATTACAATAGAGCCAATCATTCCCGCAGTACCTGCTGTATCATTTGATGAATACAATACAGCAGAACCGATAAAGACTGCAGACGAGAGAATGCTTCCTGCCAATATGGTGTTGTTTTTTGACTTTGGATTTAGCTGGAACGACCTGTTTTCCTCTAGGAATTTTTTCAGTTCTGGCGCAATGGATATGGTAGCATCAATGGATTTTGCAAATCTTGTAAATGAATATTTTATTTCTTCAATGTATGCGTCCTTGATTAGGTGTTCTTCTTCTAGAATATTTTTTAGGACTTTAACAAACTTGAAGTCAACCTTGTGGGTTTTGTAGATTCCCTCTATGATAGAACTCATTCTAAGGTATAGTGCCAGATTTTTTGGCAGCATGAATGGAAACTTTGACATGGTTTTGTTTGCCAATTCCATTAATGCTTTTACTTCCATTTCATCTGGCTTTTTTCCATACATTGTGCGAATGGACATGTCAATTCCCTGTTCTATTACTGAGCGATTAAAATCTGGCATCAGCATTCCAAGATCTGACATTGCGTTAACTGTCCTTGGTGGGTCTTTTTCGACCAGTGCTAGGTATAGTCGCACAATTCTCATTCTAGTGTCATTGTCGATTTTGCCGACCATTCCAAAATCATACAAAATCAGCGAGCCGTCATCTGCAATTGAAATATTTCCTGGATGCGGGTCTGCGTGAAATATTGAATCACGCAATAGCATTGTAAAGAAGACTTTATGCACATCGATTACAATTTTTTGCCTGTCGATTCCCTTTTTGTCCAAGTCTTCGATATTTGTTATCTTGATTCCGGGAATGTACTCCATGGTAAGGACGTTTTTTGAGGAATAGTCATCGTACACTTCTGGTATTCTGACGTTTTCGTGTCGCGTTAGGTTTTTCTTGATTTTTTTAAGATTTGCTGACTCTATGGTGTAGTCTAGCTCTTCTTGGATAGTTTCAATAAACTGTGATAGCATTGATTGGGCGGAAAATCTCAGGTTTGGATCGACAAATCTCATTGCAAGCGGCAGAATTTTTTTTAAAACCTTGATGTCCTGAGCTATGATATTTTCAATTTCCGGACGCTTTACTTTAACAACTACGTCTTGATCTTTGATTTTTGCAAGATATACTTGGCCTAAAGACGCTCCAGAGATTGCCTTGGTATTAATTGATGAGAATGATTCATCCAATGGTCCAAGATCCTTTTCTATTATAGGTTTGATTTGCTCAAACGGTGCAGCAGGTACATCGTCTTGTAATTTGGCAAGCTCCTCCAGATATGGCTGTGGCAAAATATCAGCCCTTGATGATAACCATTGACCTAGCTTGATGTAGACTGGGCCAAGTGATACAAATGTGTCTAGTACCTTTTTTGCATTTTTTTCAAATCTAGATACATCCAGATTATTCCCGTTGGATCTGACCCAGGCTTTCCTGTCTTTTCTTAGTGATATGATCAGCGGTATGAGTTTAATCAAAACATGAATGGTTCGAGATGCACTCATGGTTATTGGCCCTTGGCCTTTTTTGCCAGTTTGTATCCGACATATCCAATTGCAATAGATGATACTAAACCTGCAGCAACTGCTATTTTCTTGTCTTTTTTTGTCTTGTTGGATTTTTTGTAAACATATGATGCAACTTTTGCGCCACCTACTGCACCACTTGCTAAACCAATTAGTACCTCTTGCGCATCATGGACTAAATGGCCTAGTGGGTCATCATGAGGATTTACCTTGTCCATATGCACTAGATACTTGTCGTTGTATTCTCGAATGTGCAAGTTTCCATACCGGTATTGTTTGATTGCGCCGTTTTTGTGGCCAAGCTTTGTCTCTGTTGCGTTTTGCAGCATAAATGGCCGCAGTTCCTTTGGGATTTCAATTTCATCCCATGTCATGGATCGGAAATATGATACCTTGACTAATAATCCTAGTGTGATTCTTTGAATATAAGTAAGAAATTATACCAAAACCGTAACTAGCCTAATTGTACAACTTTTAGCATTTTGTGCGTGGCCTAATTGTACATGTACAATTATTTTCGCCCATGTTGAATTTAACCCATGAATTGTAATTGTTTTGATTTCGGTTTTGTTGATGACAAATGTTATGGGTTAAATCCATTATATCAGTCAAGAGAAAAAATTAGCTAGTTTGACTTTCTGCTTGAGCTTCTTTTCTCTTTTTTACTTTCTTGTATATTATAACACCAATAATGGCAGCTATTACAATACCGATTATACCAGGTGCAAAGTCAGCTGGTGTGGGCTCTGGCTTTGCGGTAAGGTCCTTGAGCGTTACAGTTGCTATCTCAGATACAGTATGCTCTTCTCTTAGGTCGTCCTTGTAGCGAACAGTAATCTTGACTTTGTGGTCTCCATATTTTGGCTCACCATCAAACTCTACTGGAATATTAAATGGTACTGGCGAGTCTGTTTCTAGTTCGTCAATGAACTGGGTTGTCTTTTTGATGTTTGATTCTTCCAGTGGTTCCAGTGTGACAAATGCAAATAATGCGTTAATGTTTCCCTCGTTTATGATATCCCCGATTATGGTCTGCGATCCTGACAATTCTATTACTTTGATGTCGTAGATTTTTGCGTCAATTAATCCATTTATGTAAAAGTCAACTGTCCTGGTATCCTCTACCTTGTCTCCGTGTGCGTTAAAGTAGATGACTTGTAATGGGGTGTGAAGCGTTTCTGTTTTTACATTTTCTGGAATGTAAACTGAAAACGAGAATTTCTTTGATGACTTGGCATCTATTGTACCAATGTCCCATTCATTTTGATCAAATACTACACTTTCCACATTTGTAATAGGGTTTGAGGTTGCAGAAACTGAAGTCTGAGTGTTTTGCAGTACGACTTTAATGTTTGATAGTGGTGCTGTACCAATGTTTGTTATCTCAACTGTGACTAGGTTGTTTTTCAGTGATGTCAAAAATGGATCCCCTGCCTTTAGGTTCAAGATGCTCTCACCTGTTACCTTGAAATTAAACTCAAAAAACGAGTTTCGCTCACCTGACTCTCTTAACCTGGAATAGTCTAGCTTTACAGTTGCCGGGAACTGTTGAACTGGAATGCCCTTGTCAAGATTTACAAAAAATGTCAGCGAGAAATGTTTTCCTGCCAGTGCTTCGGAATCACTGTCTGCAAAAATTAATGCACCCTTGCCATCAGATGAGCTAAACCCAAGCGGCATTAGGAGCTGGCCCTTGATTCCTGTGATATCCTGCGAGCCGACATTTGCAAATACTACGGTAAATGGGACGTTTTTGTCGCCAGGTGTTACCTCGATTTTTTTGTCCAGCGTTCCAAAATATGCGTCCAAGAACTTTACATCGCTGAAATTGCGCTCAAATGGTGAGTCACCTTTCCCTAGCTGGGCAGACGCATCAGGTGTTGGGAATAATATTATCAATGACAGTAATACCATGACTAGTGATTTCATACTGTGAGCTCCATTCTTGGCGGCATGTCTTCTCCTTCAAATGCGCGTCCGTCCTTGATTGTTATGACTCGGTCTACTTCTCCGAACTGGTGCCTGTCGTGAGTCACTATGACAAAGGTTTGGTTTAGCTTTTTTGCCATGGATTTCATTAGTTGAACGGTAGTTTCTGCAGTGACTGAATCTAGGTTTCCAGTTGGTTCATCAGCTAGTACTATGGTTGGCTTGTTTATGAGGCCTCTCGCAATTGCTGCCCTCTGGGCCTGTCCGCCTGAAACTTTGTTTGCCCGCTTGTGCATCTGTTTTTCAAGGCCTACTGCCTTTAGCAGATCGGTTGCTTCCTTTTGCGCATTTTGATCCGTTCTCTGAATACTCCTTGGTAACAAGACATTTTCCAGTACGGTAAGATCCACTAGCAAATTTGAAAACTGGAAAATAAATCCGAGCTTGGAGTTTCTAAATTCCGAGATCTTGCCATCTGAGAGCTTGGTGGTATTTTTCCCATCAATAAAGACCTGGCCGCTAGTTGGCCTGTCAAGCAATCCTATCATGTTAAGCAAGGTGGACTTGCCAGAGCCTGAGCTACCGACAATTAGCAAGAATTCTCCTCGTTTTACGGAAAACGACACGTCATCTAGTGCCTGAACCTTTGTGTCGCCTTGGCCGAAAACCTTGTTGACGTTTTTTAGTTCCAGTACAATATCAGACATAGCGCATTGCCTCCACGGGTTGTAGCTTTGTTGCCTTGTATGATGGATAAATTGATGCTATTACTGCTAGAGCAAACGCCATGATTGCAGTCTGGATTATGTTTGGCCAGTTGTAGCTTACCTCAAGTGGAATAGAGCCTGCAAAAGTCATCTTGGTTTCTTTGGCATAAAAGGTGTAGCCCAGGCCCATTGCCGTGCCTAGCCCTGCGCCCAGTGCTCCAATCATCATGCCCTGAACGATGAAAACTATCAAAATGTCCTTTCTTTTAGCACCTATTGCACGCATGACACCTACCTCTCGAGTCTTGCTTGATACTAGCATCATTTGGATTGTAACTACGGCAAATGCTGATGACATCATTCCGAAATATCCTATCATGTTGATCATTGCAATACCGGAACGAAATCCGCTGAGTGCTGCCTCTGCTGATTCTTCTATTGTTTCTGCCTTGTAATCGTCATTTGGAAAAGTCCTCAAGAAATAATTCTTGACATCAGCTGCCTTTTTTGGATCATTTAGCTTTACTAGAATTTCGCCAGTCTCTCCGTCTCTGTCCAGCATGTCTCGCAGTGCATCAATGTGCATTATTATTTCAGAGTCGAGGCCCTGGCCACCCGGCGATGTTATGATTCCTGTAACAATGAATCTCCGTATCTGCTCGTCTCCCCTTCTGTCAGTCATTTTTATCTGAAGGCTCTCCCCTACTCGTATATCACCAAGATCCGTTACGACCCTAGACCCGACAACTACAGAATTTCTAGAAAAGACATACTGTCCGTCAGTTACTGTTTCGTGTGCTGTGGATACTCGCGGATCACGGAACGGATCCACGCCAATAACTGGAACCCTGAAATCCTCAATGAGCTTGCCGTTTTTTGTCACGTTAATGGATGCAGAGGATTGCATCCTGGGCGTTGCGGCCTCGACATATGGAATCCTCTCAAACCAGTTTACAAGAAAAATATCAGGCTTTGTGATGAAATCTTCTTCGTTTGTCACAAGTACGTCACCAAACCTGTAGCTTGACAAATCCCGGACAATTGCATCATACAGGCCTTGAAATATTACAAAATTCACGTGAATTACCAATATACCGATTGATACTGCCAAGACTGCGCCAATGAGTGAGCCCTTTTTGTTAGAGAGCATCCTCTTTGCCAGCTGGACCCGATAATCCATGTATGGTGTAATTTAGTCTGATATTTAATGTCTTATGTGCTTAAAATGGTAAAATCAGACATTTTAGGCAAAGAACAGTATTGTTTAATAAGAAACTTCTGCATAATTGTATCAAATTGGACAAATTAGACCGTGAAATCATGCACTGCCTGCTTGATAATTGCAGGGAATCAGACAGGCAGATAGGCACAAAAATTGGGATTTCAGGCGCTGCAG
>CAYOBG010000088.1:0-6562 GCA_964402265.1 uncultured Candidatus Nitrosotenuis sp.
ATGACAGCTTTTTCTCATATTCTGATGGGGTGGCAGAAACAAAGACTGTGTTTTTTATGTATTTTTCAAACTCTTCGAATTTTAGCGGCCTGTTGTCATACGCACTAGGAAGCCTAAATCCATAATCAATTAGGGATTTTTTTCGAGTATGATCCCCACCATACATTCCGTGCAGTTGTGGAATGGTAACATGTGATTCATCAATTACTAACAAATAGTCGTCTCCAAAAAAGTCCAAGAGGCAAAACGCCTGCTCGCCTGACTTTCTTCCATCAAAGTGGCGCGAATAATTCTCAATACCAGAACAGTATCCGAGCTCTTCAATCATTTCAAGATCAAACTTGGTTCGCATCTCTAGTCTTTGTCTTTCCAACTCGTTTAGCTCAGGCAGCCTTTTTTTGAGCTCATCCTTGATTGACTTGACAGCCCTTGCCCGAACATCGTTTGCAATTAGATAGTGCTTTGCAGGAAATATCTTGATAGAGTTTACCTTGCGTTTTTCTTTTAGTGATATACCATCTAAAATCGCAATTTTTTCTACCTCATCACCAAACATCGAAATTCTGATAATATCCTGCGAGTATGCTGGTATGACATCTAGGGTGTCACCCTTGACTCGGAATGTACCTGGTCCAAGTGCTATGTCGTTTCGCTCATATCTTGCATTGACTAGGCGTTTTATTATCTCGCCTCGGGTGTGATTTGTGCCTGTTTGTATTGTAGTTGCCATGTCCTCCCAGTCCTTTGGCGAGCCAAGTGAGTAGATGCATGAGACTGTTGCAACAATAATTGTTGGCTCACCAGACAATAGCATGGCAGTTGCCTCAAGACGTAGCTTTTCGATTTTCTCATTTATTGCAGTATCTTTTTCAATATAGGTATCAGTTTGCGCAATATAGCTTTCAGGCTGATAGTAATCATAGTATGATACAAAATATCCGACATTGTTTTTTGGGAAGAACTGTTTTAGCTCAGAATACAGCTGGGCAGCTAATGTTTTGTTGTGTGATATTACTAGTGTGTTCTTGCCGGTTTTTGCTATAACATTTGCAACCGTAAATGTCTTGCCACTCCCAGTTACTCCAAGCAATGTCTGGATTTTGTTTTTTAAAACACCTGATACTAGCCTCTCAATTGCCTGCGGCTGGTCCCCCGTTGGAACATATTCTGATGATATCTCGTATGATGTTTGTATTTGCAATAGATGCGATCTAGTGTAATTCAAATTTAAAGGATGGGTGATTGTATAATCAGATGCTTACCAAGTGGTAAGTAGTCTACTGATAATTCATACGATGGTCTTTTAAACGAATTTTCAAAATCGAGCTTTGGTTGCAAGGCTCGTTTAACACTCATTTGATCGCACTGTCTTGTTTAGCGTTTGTAGTAGCAGCTGCATTTTTGATTTTTGATCTTGATGAAAAACTCTACCCAAATTCTAATAATGAATACGCTGCAACCATTGATTACACCGAGACGCCAAACCACACCATAATTGCAGAGCCTGCACCGGTGATATCATCAAGTGAACAACTAGTAACACAAAAACAAACCCCAGAAACCAAACCTTTGCAAAAAATCACACCTAGAGTGGAAAGCGAGCCAAAATCACGCCTATTTGAGCTTGAAAACAAGAAATTCTCACTTGACGCAAGCGGCGATGCATATCTTGGGACCTCAGGTGTCTCAAAAAAGGCAAGCCTTACACTAAAGCTAATGCCAATCAAGGGGACCTTACTGCAAGAGTTTCAAATCTCTGATGCAAGATTATTCTTGGATGGTTCCGGAATTGGCATAGTTGGAGTTGGCGCAAAAACTGATAATACAAAACTAACACTAGAGTTTCTTTCTGAGACTATTGGCAAGTTTACAATAGATGTCATACTTGACGAAAAACTTCTCGATGACACAAATAACAAGCAAAGCATACTCATTGAGGACCAAAAGTTCTACCTTGTCAACAAGGAAGTGCCATATCGATTACAAATGAGTGGCACACTAGGCTAAATTACCAAACCGCATCTTCTACTAGTTTTACGTCATCATCTGCTATCTCAAAGCCCATTATTTGCAGGGTCTCTCTTGCGGTTTTGCTGTTTTTCTTCAAGATCTTTCTTGCAATGTCTGTTCGAGTGGTCTTGTCCATGTGCTGACCTATCTTGTATTTTCCCTTCATTGTCTTTGGTATGACTTTGATTATTGCAACCTCATCTACTACGTGCATATCTGGGGTGAGTTTTTCATATCTTCCCTCTGGTTGGTATTTTTCCATCAGTGCGTTTAATGCAAGTGTTTTTTCTTCCCTTTCATTTACTATGATGCCGTCTCCCTTGATTACTACACTAATGTAAAGCGTGTCTGCCTGGGACGCATCAGTTGGAGAGGTAAAGTATGATGGCAAAAACTCTAACTCGCGGTCTACTTCAAAGCCCACTTTTTGGTTTATCTTGATGTTCTCTAGTTTTTCACCGCGTACGTGCGAGTGCATGTATATCATACCATTTACAAAGGCAAAATTCATAGGAATTACCTGCGGGAATCCCTCCTTGTCAATTGAGGCAATTCTGCCGACATGCTCTGAATTTAAGAATTCAGCAATTTTTTGTGGAGATTTTATTTCCAGTCTGCCTAAGAGCTGCACAAAGAAACACTAACTGGAATCATAATTAAAACGCATTCAAACCATTTGAATGCTTGGGGGAAAAGGCGCCCCAAGCATCGGGTACAGGTATGGTTAGAGTCATGTGCTCTAATGGTATGGTTATAGGATTTTCAAATAAAACAATTGCGTATAATTTGTCAGTGCCCTAGTTGTAGGACCACTCGTATATTGAAAAGGCAAGACCTTCTTCTTTTTCGGACTCTACTATTTTTTTCTCAAAGACTATCTTGTACACTATGGAATCATCCTTTATGATATCGAGGCCCTGCTCTGCCTCCTTGCCTGATGACATTTCCTTTGATAGAACAGATATCAGTACGTTGGATAGAGAGTCAAGATCCTTTTTTGCGTGAGCCGAGTCTTTTTGCAGATAAAATGTGACATTTACCCAGAGAGGCTTTCCCTCACAGCGCTTTTTGACAGATGCAATATTTTTGCCAAGCTTTGTCTCAATTGACTCTTTGATCTTTTTCTTGCCTTCCTTGACGTTTTTGCCAGCCGTTGCGGGAACAAACCCGCGTACTTGGACGTTTTGTAGTAAAATATCGCCTTTCATGGTTTTGCTTGATTTTTGTCTGAATTTAAGCTAGAACTGCAAATAAAATTTCAGCGTATGGTCTGTCTTTTTGAATTAGTCCTTGGTTTGGATTAGTGTAGTCTTAGCTGTCCTTGAACGAATCTCTTTTGTGCCCGTGGTTTGTGAGCATTTGGATTACTGCTGCCACTGGATAATCAATCCCATGCTCGTCTTCAAAGTGATCCCTGAGTTTTTCAACCAAAGAAATGCTTGCATCCCCTTCAAGAATAAAACTACACTCAAAGCCGTAATCTGCACATATTACCTTGACTGCCATCATCTTGCCGTTTTTGTCCTCCACTTATAACTTCTAGTTAACAATGTTAAGTGACTCATGGCCAGACAAATGGCTTTTTGAATCTGACAAATATCGCGCCGTTTGGCAATTTTTCAAGCAGTATTTGGCCAAACCTTGGCACCGTATGACTCATGGTTCTGATATGGTTCTATGGTATTTAGAAAATGATTAACAATGGTAACTAATCTGTCAAACGAATTTCAAAAAAAGATCTTAGGAGTTATTTAGAAGAAACAACACCAAAAATCATTTGGTATCAAAGGGGTATAGGGACAAAATCTACATGATAAAGGACATCATCACGCTTTTAACAGAATATGGCGAGCTAAACCAAACTGCGCTGGTCAGCTACAGCGGACTGAACTTGAAAAAACACAAGCAAATCCTAGATGATTTGGAGTCACACGGATTTGTGAGCCGCTCCATAATAGAAGAAGGCAAGCGGACAATTACGATGTATAGGGCGACTCAGAAGGGTGTGGAATTTTGTCAGGCAATAATTGGGCCATACGAGGAGCTCTTTCCAAGAAAGTCCTCACACGATGATAACAAAAAGCTAAGTCTCTTGGTTTTCGTCTAGGCCGAACTCTGATGAAATCTTGTCTTCTACTTGCTCTTTTTTCTTCAGATAGTTTGTGTATTTTTGGTTCCATGATTTCAGCATTAGATACTGTCTCATGCCTAAAATGAGCCAAACTATAGAGACTGTAATTATTATTCCAAGTGCCACTGACAGGTAGATTCCAAACTCGTCATATTCTTCTAAAATGAAAAAGAAATGTGGGTGTGTGATCAAATATGTCGATAATCCTATTGCAAGAGGCGCCAAAATCAGGGCAGAAATTGATATTCCGACCAGTGTGTTTCGTATCTGGTTTATCTTGTCGATGAACCCTTCAATTACATCAACTAGGCTAAAGCGCGTAGAGTCAGAGGATTCCATGTGGGGTGTGACTGCTCCATTCTAATAAAAGTTGGAAAAAGATCATTCCACTAAGACCTCGCCATTCATCTCTGGATGTATGGTACAATGATAATGAAATGTTCCTGGCCTGTCTGCAATAAACGTAATTGATTGAGTTTCAAAATACCCTAGATCCTTGCTGTGCACATTAAACTCGTCCACATTGAAATTGTGTTTTGATGTAGTGTCCTCGTTTATGACATGAATTGATGCAAGCTGGCCTCTTGCAGCATGAATGATTGGGGTGTCATGTGTTATTCCGGGGATTTTTTTGCCACCACTCGGTGACTT
This sequence comes from uncultured Candidatus Nitrosotenuis sp., assembly GCA_964402265.1. GTDB lineage: Archaea > Thermoproteota > Nitrososphaeria > Nitrososphaerales > Nitrosopumilaceae > Nitrosotenuis. The sequence continues at coordinate 4,793 of CAYOBG010000088.1, forward strand.
TGATGCAAAGACAAACCCCTGTGTTGAATGCTTTGTAGTAATGTAGATGTTCTCTGGAAATCCTAGAACTGGAACCTTGCCATTAACTGGAATCATTGCATTGATTGCAGAATAACCAACACCTGATGCGATTAGAATGATGCCGAGTACTGCAATAATTTTTTTTACACTAGTTCGATTTTTTTGCCGCTTTTGCTTTGACAATTATAATTTTTAGCGATTCTTGCTATATAGACAATGATTAACAATGTTAAGTTTGGTTGGCCAAAAAATTAATCGGCCTCTGACCAAAGTGCACAAGCGTTTCATTTGCGCCTTCTAGTAATCGCTCCAGTCCGAGCAGCTTGTCTTGGTTTTCTGCAATGTTTGTCTTTAGGACATTAAGATAGCGAACGTTTTGCCTGATGAGTTTTCTTCGCTTTGCCTTTGATAGTTCTGATTCCTTTATGACCTTGAGATTGGCTGAAATTTCACACAGTTTTATGAGAACTGATTCCCAAGGGGCTTGGCGTAATTGTTCTAAATATGCCTCTTCTTGGCGTTTTTTTGGAAGGGTGTGATCATGTGATATTGAGGTTGCCATGACTGCCACCTCTCGCCCAAATCTATCAAAGATTTCATCAAAGCTTGCACTAGTCTGGGCAAGAATTGCTGAGCACAGAATTTGCTCGTGTGTTATGCCAATTGATTTTAGCCTAAAGACTACGCCCATGCAAAATGGAATGTCTGCGTTTTTACCACGAGCATAGGCCTCACACTCTTGCAGTGTTGCCATGATATAATGGAAAGATTATCGAGTATTGCCTTTGAGGTGTGGCATGACTTTGGAGGCGAACTTGTCAATTGAGCCAAAGTAGTTAGAGCCCCAGAACCTGATGACAAAGTGATTTACGCCTGCTTTCATGAATCTCTCAAAGACTGGAATAACGTCATCCGGTGTTCCTACTGCCACAGAAGATCTTGCAACTGGGTCTGGTATTGTAGTGGCACCTTCCCTCATCTTTACGATCCAGTCTTGGTTTGACATGGAGTATTCTGTGAAATATTTCTTAAAGTCAAATCCTTCAATTTCTTTTAGCTTGTGAACTCGCAATACTTCTGGCTTGAACAGCGATACCTTGACTGCCTCTTTCATCTTTGCCCATGATTCTTCTGCGTCTTCTGAAAAATACACGTCAATATCTAGTGCATATTGAAAGTTTTCTTGCTCTTCTTTTGTGCGGTTGTTTTCCTTCATTGATTTTTTAATTGTCGCTGCATGGTCTTCAAATAATTCTGGTGTGTATCCTATTGGCAACCATCCATCGCCGTACTTTCCAGTCATCTGTAAGGTGCGTTGACCGCCTGCTGCCATGTATGTTGGTGGGTGTGGTTTGCGAATTGGTCTTGCCTGAAGACATGCATCTGTTAATTGATAATATTTTCCCTTGAAGCTAACCGTGTGTTCGGGGGATGATTCGTATAATAGTTTGATGACTTGGAGCTGCTCTTCCCATTTTGAGACTGGATTATCAAATGGAATGTTGAATTCTTTGAGATTTTGTGCCTCACCTGCACCAATGCCTAGTGTTCCCCTGCCCTTGGAAATTCTGTCAAGTGTTATTGATGCTAATGCAATGTTTGATGGATGTCGTCGTATTGCATCAGTGACACATGTTCCAAGCTCTACGTTTTGTGTTGTTGCTGCAATTGCTGAAAGCATAACCCATGGGTCCAGTACTGTTGCCTTTGTCCACTGTGGGACATTGGAATGGTCCATGTACCAAATTG
>CAYOBG010000089.1:0-6491 GCA_964402265.1 uncultured Candidatus Nitrosotenuis sp.
ATTGCTTGAGATGGCTGAAAAAATAAACAAACCAGTCTCGGTTCACTCTCGCTCAACACTTGATGATATCTTTGAGATAATTCCGTCCTATCAAATATCTGGATTTTTACTCCACTGGTTTTCTGGAAGCAAAAAGCAGCTAAACAAAGCAATGGATCTTGGATGTTTTGTGTCATATGGCCCGGTTACAGTATACTCACAAGACAAACAAGTGCTGGTATCAAACACGCAAAGAAATAGAATCCTAGTTGAAACAGACGGCCCAGTTCGATTCTCTCATTGCTTTGATATGAAATCAGCTCATCCAAGCTTTATTCCAAGTGTTGTTTTTTGCATATCAAAAATACTTGGAATATCATACGATGAGGCTGAATCTTTGTTAGAGACGAATTCAAAAAACTATCTTGGAATATAGGTATAATATACCCCGAAAATAATTCCGAACGTGGATAGAATAAAGAGACTCTCAATGCAGGTTCTTGATCAATACAAAGAGAAATTCACAGCAGATTTTGCAGACAACAAAAAACTCTTAGACCAGCTCGCAATCGTCCGCTCAAAGGGACTAAAAAATGAGATGGCCGGCTATATTACAAAGCTTATCAAGCGTGAAAAAGACACAAAGGAAGAACCACTGCAAGAGGAAATCGAAGAAATAGAAGAAACTGTAGATGAAGAACAAGTTGAACAAGCAGTTGAAGAATCTGACATTCCACAAGAAATCACAATAGAAGCTGCAGAAGAACCTACCAGTTAATTTTTCACAATCTGAATTGATTACAGTCAAGCTTTTGGGTGGCGCAAAGAAGATCTTTGGCAAGGACCTAATCCAAGCAGATTTTGATAACATCACAATTGAAAAATTATTCCAGTATCTTATATCAGTAAAACCAGCAAACGCACTAGATCTTGATACAAAAAACATTCTTGTGGCAGTAAATGGAGCTGACTCGTCTGCCTTGCAAGGACATGACACCATACTTCATGAGGGGGATACCGTGAGCATAATTCCAATAATTCATGGTGGCTCTCAGGGACTGGAGCTTAAAGTGTGTGGCAAGAACGTGAGTCTATACAACATAATCCATGAAAAGGGAAAAAATTATGAATTTCTTGCCAAAGTCAGAAAAAAGTTCCCTGATATCGTAATGGAGGGAATATCATCAAAAAACATCGCCAGCGTTTCACACGCAAGCAAGATAATTGCATTATCTCTTTATGCACAAAAACACAACCTTTTGTTATCAAAAAAGAAGGAAACTGACATTTTGTTAAGATTTGCAGCAACAACGCAAATCTCGGTTGCAATCAAAATGCTGGGAATTGAGCAACAAGACGAATTTACAATTATTGCCGTGGGAACCAAGTCATCACTTGCCAGGCTTTATCAATATCTAAAACCATGCCTCAAAGAAATAGACTATACAAAAAACTCAAAGTACATACAAAAACAATTCAAGATTTCAAAAAAACAAATTCAATCTGTCATCTCAAAAACCCCCCTTGAGGACTTGATTGTTGAAAAAGCAGCCGTTCTAGTCCAGTGAGCCGCGCTTTTCTCGCTCTACACTCAAAACGTCCTCGTCCCTGAGAACAGAAACTCCAGTGATGCCACCTAGGATTTCAACTAGGATTATCCAGTCATATTTTTCAAGTGAGACCTTGTTTGGTATTGTATCTGCAATCTGACTTATTATCTCGCCTGAGGAAATGCTAGAGTTTCTTTTTTCTATTGTGATTCGATAGGTTTCATTTGGTTCAAGTATTTTTGCCTGGTTTTGTGCGGCATTTCTTATTTCTTGTATGTCTGTTTTTGTTATGGCAGAAACTGGAATTGCCCTCATAGTATATCTGATTGCCCAGGGCTCGTCTTCTAGCTTTCGCCGAATTTTTTTCACCACTTCTATGGGATTAATCGATGTATTTACAGAAAGAATTCCAGAAAACTCTGTCAGTGAGATTTCGGGGTTTTGGTCTCCAAGCTCATCTAATATGGTTTTGATCTCATCTTTTGTCTCGTTTTCAAAATGCCTTGCGCAAGTAACTATCAGATTCACTGAATTGCAAGCGATTCTCATTACATATTTAGCTTCATTGTCTGGTTTTTTAAAAAATTAAATAAACAAAATACTCATTCTGGTATGATGAGCACGGAACCAGATCTGGAAAACGATTTTGAGGATGATTTTGAGGATTCCGAAGATGAAGAAATAGAAGACGAAGATTTTGATTAGATAGTCAGACCAAAGCCGTCTGCAAATCTGTTAAATGTGTTGTATGCCTGCAGAAACTCTCTTCCAACGCTGCTGATCTTGTATTTGCATGCGCCGTCTGAGCTTGTTTGCTCAAGTAATCCTTGAGACACCAGAGTATTCAAAATCTTGGAAATTCTGCCGTGTGAGATGTTTGCCTTTCTTATCAAATATGTGATGCTTGCGCCTTGCTCGTCTGGCAGCTCATCTCTGGTCGTGGTGAGAATATCGCCAATTATTTTCATGTGGGTTCTATAGACTTGCATATATTTCGACAAAATAGTGGTGGAATAATTCTTCAATATACTGGCGGGATAAACTTTTTTGACAAAATAATATTATTGCGTTAAATTCAGGCGTGAGCGCTATAGTTGTTCATCGAACTTTATCTTGGTTAGTGGAACTTTGGTCACCGGAATGAATAGTAGCATAAGGCCTGCAATTTTAGTTGAAATCGATATTATGTTCAAAATGGATTGTGGAAACACGAAATAATACCAACCAAGGAATTCCCCAAATGCCAGCGCACCAAGGCCTGCAGCTACAAAAATTGCAGTTTTTCGCTTGCTCTCAAAATATGACATTATGGTTTCAATTGCCCCATACACCAATAGGATAAAGGAAAAAGATCTGATGATGTTCTCAATCGAGATAAACGAAATCAAAAACAACGGTACCATTCCAACTGAGCGCAGATAATTTGATTTTGGGAAAAATGATTTGATGGTATGTGAGAATGCAATAAAAAAATAACCTATTGTCTGAATTGCAATTCCTATTGTTTGAATCCATCTTTGTGGTTCGTCTGCCTTGAACACAAACATGTCCAGTGTTAGTCCAAGCCACATTACCATAAATCCAATTCCGATTGAAAAGAATGCAAGCGTTAATCGAAACAGTGTTGGACTGCCAGTGTTTCTAAATCCTATATAGGAAATTGATCCAATGATAATTCCTACTACAAACCCTATGAGATTCAGAATGCTTTCTAGAAAAAACTCTGGCATTTACCTGCTATTCGTATCGCGGATTTTAAAAGTTAGTCCCACTCGTCAAGTGTTCCAGAAGTTTGTCCCTCAGTTGAACCTGTATAATCCCCTAAAATATCAGAATATGTGACGTCATTATGTGCAACATACTTGATGTATTCTCCATATGTCATGTCTAAATTACAACTCTGACATTTGACAAAAGTAAAGTCTGGCTCTAGTTCTGCTGTACCCTTGCACTTTGGGCACTTGATCTTCACACAAGTGATGGTGCGATTTGCTTTATTATTCATTGCCAAAAAAAGAATAAATTGACAACTACAATCAGCAATCTCAGATGACAAAAACATGCACAAAATGCAAGAGCGAGATTCCTGATTCTGAACAACTTGACCAAACCGCTGCAACATACCCGTGTTGCACAAAGTGCTGGGAGGAATGGAAAACCTACAGAATCATGGTCATGAATGAGCTAAGGCTGGACATGTCTTTGCCTGACCACAGAAAACTACTCAAAAAGAACGAAAAAATCTTCGTCGGAGTATTGACTCCTCAGGGAGACGTAGTCGACTTTTCCAACGAGGACAACAGAAAGCCAGACAAGCCACAGGCCTAAAGCCCGAGCTGCACCTTGGCGTTTTGAGGAATTATTAGGTACAACCGCCTTTTTTGCTCTTCAGATAGTCCTGAAATGATTCCCCTGACAGACTTTGCAATGGACTCAATATGGGATTTATCCAGTGACAAAAAGATCTCTAGTATCCCATCTAAATTAAAGAGGATGAGTTTCTGTGGGTTTCTTAGAATTTCATCAATGTATGCCAAAGACAGAACGGTTCGCTTTTCATTCGGCATTGTTGCTAGGATTTCAAGCCACGTGGCAAAAAGCTTGGCAAAATTTGGAAATGGAATGGTAGGACCTGCTTCTAGTGCATTATTGATTATCTCTAATCGGTCAGGCTCAGACAGAGTAAAGAACTCCTCCATTCGTTTTTTCAAGATGGGCTTTCTTAGAAAGTCCGGCAGATTTGCTAAATTCACAATTATGTTGCCTGCAAAGTTAGGATGGGACACGACTTGTGTCAGATCAGTGTAGATTAAAAATTTAGATCGGATGCAGATACCTTGGCTTAAATTAAAGTTCAAAATTCCAGCAGATGATGCCTTCGACTGTAGTAGTTGGTGGATTTTTTGGAGATGAAGGAAAGGGCAAAATCATCTCGTATTTGGCGCAAAAAGACAACCCGAGCATTGTGGTAAGGGGGGGAGCTGGACCAAACGCAGGCCACACCATAGAAGATGGAGATAAAAAATACAAAGTAAGAATGCTGCCAAGCGGATTTCTAAACAAAAATGCAAGACTCATGGTTGGTCCAGGTGTTGTAGTAAATCCTGATGTTTTACACAAAGAGATTGAGGAGTTTGGAGTATCAAAAAGGTCATACGTTGATTACAATTGCGGAATAATTGAAAAAACTCACACCGACGCAGACTCGGGTGGACGCCTAAAAGAAAAAATCGGCAGTACTGGGTCTGGAACAGGTCCTGCAAATGCCGATAGGGCCATGCGCACACTGAAACTGGCAAAAGAGATTCCATCACTAGAACCCTATCTGATAGATGTAGCACAAGAGATCAATTCAGCCTTGGAAAAGAACCAAACCGTGCTTGTAGAGGGCACACAAGGAACATTTCTTTCACTATGGCACGGAACATACCCCTTTGTGACCTCAAAGGATGTTACCGCGTCAGGCATATGCGCAGACATTGGGCTCGGGCCAAAAAATGTGGATGATGTGATGGTCGTATTCAAGTCCTATGTTACCCGCGTAGGCACAGGCGTGCTTGAAAATGAGCTGCCAATGGAAGAGGTAGCGTCTCGTGGCTGGTCTGAGGTAGGCACAGTCACAGGAAGGCAAAGACGCGCAGCGGAATTTAATTTTGAGATGGCAAAGCGAGCCGTGATGCTAAACAGCGCAACTCAGATTGGCTTGACAAAACTCGACGTCTTATTCCCAGAATGTGCGCACAAAAATTCCTTTGATCATCTAAGTGATGCGGCAAAACAATTCATTACAAAAATAGAAGATGCACTAGATGTGCCTGTCACACTAATCGGTACTGGCCCAGGCGTAACTGATATCATTGACCTGCGTTTGTAATTGTTTGAATAATTTTTGCTAAACTTTATTTTGCCAATTGTTTTATCCGAGTCGTGGAAAAACCAAAATCCCCAAAATACATTCAACTTGCTTCACAATTAGAATTTTCACGCCTAGTTTCTGCACTGGAGCGCACTCCGCGAGTATCATTCCAGCACGAACACGACGGCAAAAAAATACTCTCAATTCAAATGGACTTGCTAAAGGAGCGTCCAATCATCTATTATGTTCCATTGGACAAAAACGGTCACTATATCTCGTATGGATTCAAAAACGGCAAGGAAGAATCAATTGTGGTTGATGCAGTCTCCGAGCCTACGCGCTTGTATTCTCCAATAGTGAAGATAAAGGAGCTCCCGCCATCTCTGAGGCAACATCCGGACGAACAGCTTGAAAAATATGAACTCCTTGAACTAGAAGACCTGGCAAGCCTTGCAAAAATAAGCTATGGCTATGATGAAACGCCTTTCCCACTGTTTTCATTTCCACACAAAGACAAGTGGCTTTTGGGTGTCTTTATGAACTTTAATGAGGACGGCCCGTCATATTTCTGTCATGTGGCACTTGATTCAGAGCCAACCCAACCATTTCTTAAATACGCAATGTATACTGCCAATGCTCCAGTATTTACCGACAATCTAAACGATCATGGATACTCATACACCAAAATAATAAAGCTAATTGAGACTCATCCATTAATTCACTATGAATAATTTCAAAGAAAGAATAAGAAAGATTTCTGCACAAAAAAGTCCGCTGATTTTAGCAAACGACTATGACGACCAAAAAAATCTTGAATCAAGAACCATAAAAAACATCAAGACACTAAATCCATATCTTTGCGCAATAAAGCTCAACTTTCATCTTTTGTTACCGCTAGGCCAAAAACAAATTCACACCATCACACAGACAGCACATGACTATGGCTTGCAAACAATAGCTGACATAAAGCTAAACGACATTGGAAACACAAATCTAGTTACGGCACAAACATTGTGGGATTTGGGGTTTGATGCAATCATTGTAAATCCATTGATGGGGCCTGCCAATCTAGAAAAACTAGTTGAACTATCGCACAAAAACAAAAA
>CAYOBG010000090.1:0-6398 GCA_964402265.1 uncultured Candidatus Nitrosotenuis sp.
AAATTGGACTGACTGTTTTGCGGTAATGATTCATCTTTTGATAGAGATTCATTTGTCGATAGGCCAGTTAATTTATTGGAGTAGAAGTTTGAGTCGGGAAATGAAGGTAGAATAGAAAAAACCAATAACAACATTAAGAAAATAGAGCGAAAATACACAATTTCATAAATAAATGACAATTATTTAAACAACTTTTAATATTTTCCCACATTACGATCTAACTACGTCGATATCAAATATGTTGAGGCAGAAATCATATTTTCAGATTAATTATTGCAGATAGTAACTTTTTACAAGTTTTTGTTTTTATTATTGTACCTTCCGAGGTTTTTCTTGCTTTTGTGCATCATCATAGGATTATCCCATCTTTGGCATAATTTGTGCCTGTTTTTTAGCTCAAAAAGATTCGCATCATATCAACAAAAACTTTGAGCTACGCTTAATAAGGTAAAGTACGGTACGTATACTGTACAATGAAAGCACGACTCACATACATACCACTTGAAATAGCAGATCAGTTAGGCGACTTTATCATAAAGCGAGACGAGCAAATACTAGATGCAGTAAAGGCGCGCACACGCGATTACAGCACCCTATCGCTGCTCAAATTATTGCACCAGATCAGTTGCGGTCCAATGACATTTTCTGATCTATACACGAACTCTAAAATAAGAATGAAGAGATCATTTCTGAACTATCTGCATTTGTGCATTGACTATAATTTTATCAAAAAAGAGTCAGACGGCCCATGCATGTATTATTCCATAACAGAAAGAGGCAGGACCATGCTGAATCTGTTCATGCAGAAAAGTAATTAGTTACATCAAAAGACTGAAACCTTGGTGGCAAGAAAAATCCTAGACGAGCAGGTCCATGAAATAAAAAAGATCAACTTCAAGAGCCCAATTGTCTTTGCAGGTTTTGTAGGGCCAGGCCTTGCAGGGCCGCTATCAGTCGGATTTATGATAGAAAAACTAAAGATGCAAGAAATAGGATACCTGCACTCAAAGTATTTGCCGCCATCCACAGTATTCATGCAGGGAAGGCTGCGACACCCGTTTCGATTCTACTCTAACAAAAGGGGGACAATATGCGCAATTATTTGCGAGGTCACCCTAAAGATGGAAGGATTGTACAATATCGCATCAGTAATTCTGGACTGGGTGCAGAGCAAGGGAACAAAGGAACTAGTCATCTTAGATGGTGTTGCCTCTGAAGAGCATGACTCTCAGACATTTTGTGCTGCAGAGGAAGACCTGTGCAGAATAATGCAGGATAGCGGAATATCCATGATATCACAGGGATTCATCACAGGAATTCCAGGCAGCATCCTAAATGAGTGCATAATTAGAAAGATTCGCGCAATAACGCTCCTAGTCAAGGCAAGCCACACTCACCCAGACCCGCTGGCCGCTGCCACACTGATTGATTCGATAAACCGGGTCTATGGTACCATAATTGACACTACGGAGCTTCGAGCGCAAAAGGAGAAAATTGGTGACGAGTTTCGTGAGCTCTCTGAAAAATACAAAGAGCACAGACAATCAGATTCTGGAATGTATATGTAGAGTGTATGACAAGTTCGTAATACCATGGCACTCACATACAAGTCAGCAGGCGTTGATGTCTCCAAGATTAAGAAAAGCCAGTCATCAATAGGTAAGATAATTTCATCTACCCACAAGCTGCAAAAAGTCGCAAGCGGGTTTGGCCATTATGCAGGACTGGTTGAAATTCATGGTGCGAAATATCTGGCAACCCACACAGACGGAGTTGGCACCAAGGTAATTATCGCAAACTTGCTAAAAAAATACAACACCATAGGAATTGACTGTGTTGCAATGAATGTAAATGACATTATTTGCATTGGAGCTACACCAGTATCATTTGTGGATTATATTGCCGCAAACCAGAACAAGGAATCAATTTTTGTTGAAATCGCAAAGGGGCTGGCAAGTGGCGCAAAAAAGGCAGGAGTTCCAATTGTTGGCGGTGAGACTGCGATAATGCCGGATTTATTTGAGGAGAAAAAATTTGCATTTGATCTGGCAGGAATGGTTGCAGGCCTGGTGGATAAAAACAAGATAATCATGGGAAACAAAATCACACGAGGCGATTGTATTATAGGAATTGCTAGTAGCGGAATTCACTCTAATGGGTATTCCCTTGCAAGAAAGGCTTTGCTAAAAAAATACTCTATTCATGATAAGGTAAAGGGCGTTGGCAAAATAGGTGATGCAATGCTTGCGCCAACTGAGATCTATGTAAAGCCAGTCCTTGATATAATATCAAAGTGTAAGGTGCACGGCCTTGCAAACATCACGGGAGGTGCATTTACCAAGCTTTTGAGGCTAAAAAAGACGGGATTTGTTCTGGACTGGATGCCAGAGCCGCCAAAGATAATGCAGCTAATCCAGGATATCGGAGTACCATATGATGAAATGTACAAGACCTTTAACATGGGGATAGGATTCTGCGTGGTTGCACCAAAGAACGAGTCCCAGAGAATAATTTCAATTTGCAAAAAGCACAGGCTAAAGTCATATGAGATAGGTCATATCTCAGACAAGACCGGCGTCTTTCTCAAAGACAAAAGACTGGCATAATTTCACCCGGGCTTTTATCATTTTTAATCAACTAGTGCCAAATATGACAGGAATGGTGTAAAAAGAATTGGAATCGCATTTTGTAGGCGTTATAATCAGTGTGTGTGTTTTGCTCTTTGCCGCAAAGCTCATGGCAGAGCTCTTTGTTCGACTAAAGCTGCCAATAGTACTAGGTGAGCTACTTGCAGGAATGATTGTGGGTCCGTTTGCAATCGGCTCACTGATTATGATCCAAGGAGAACACCTCGTAATTCTTAGCAATGAGGTAAAGATTCTAGGCGAGATTGGTGCAATTGTGATTTTGTTTATGGCAGGCCTTGAGATGACTCCAAGAGAGTTCATCCGAGGTGGCAAGGCATCATTTACTGTTGGAACGCTGGGTGTGATTGTACCGTTTTTTGTAGGGTTTTTTGTATTTCAGATGTTTGGGTTTGAGGCATTTCAGGCAATGCTAGTTGCCACGGCACTAACTGCTACAAGTATTGCAATTTCAGTTCAGGTGTTAAGTGAGTTTGGCAAGCTCAAGACTCCTGAGGCCCGACTAATCATAGGTGCGGCAGTAGTAGATGATGTTCTGGCAATTGCGGTTCTCTCTATAGTGTCATCAGTTGGCGCAGGCGACGGAGTAGACATTGTAGATATGACATTTACGATATTCAAGGTGCTTGCGTTCTTTGCAGCCATGGCAATTGCCGCAATATTTCTGGTTCCACGCCTGGTCAACTCTAAGCTATGGAAGGCAAGCGGAAGCATAGAGGGAATTGTGACTGCCGCCTTTTTTGGAACGGCAGGCCTTGCTGCATGGATTGGCCTATCACCAATTCTTGGTGCATTTGTTGTAGGAATGGCGCTATCAACTACCAAGGCATTTGATAGAATAGAGCACTACATCGGAAAACTAGGCCTAATCTTTGCGCCATTGTTCTTTGCAATAATTGGTGCTCAGGTGGACTTTAGGGGAATAAACCCAGAAATCATGATAATAGGTGTCGTAATAATTGGTGTTGCAATTACAACAAAGCTTGTAGGGTGTGGCCTGCCGGCGTTTCTGTTTTTGAGAAACAAAGCCCAGTCAAAACGAGTCGGCATTGCCATGATTTCTCGTGGTGAGGTAGGCCTAATTGTTGCAGGGGTTGGCCTATCAAGCGGGGTTTTGACATCAAATGTCTATACCACAATAGTCATAATGGTTGCAGTGACTAGTCTTATCACGCCAATTTGGCTAAAGATGGAATACAGAAAAGAACCAAAGGATGCCCCTCCTCCGCAATAGATTTAGAAAAATATTAAACTAGACAAGACAATTTTTTCATGGGTTGGTTGAAGATAACAAGTTCATAGATATGTGTGCAGTATGCAAGCAAGGCGTCTTGAAGATAGAAATGATCTACAAGCGGGGCAGAATCTTTCATCCAAGGTGTTATGAAACGCAGGGCTTCAAGTTTCCTCCAATAGACCACGACTTGGCGCAGTTATCAGCTAGAACCAGAATCGAGCTTGTCCAGATGAAAAACCTCAAGGTAAGATCTGACGCAGGACTGTTACCTAAAGAAAAAGCAAAACCAAAGAAAAAGGTAGTAAAAAAATCAAAGGCAAAAAAGTTCAGGGTAAAAAAAACCAAGCCCACACCAAAAAAGAAAAAGAAATCAGCCTCAAAAAGGCGCAAGTAATCTCACCTTGAAGGAATTTAAGGCCAGTAAATCATTGGCACAATAATGCCAAGTGTTGTATTCTCAAAAGCGTGCTCTGAGATTTCACAGAATCTGCTCTCAATAGAGATGCCGACAAAAAACCAGATAAAATCCCAGATAAAAAAAATCTGCACAAAATACGCACTGGAGAGAATTCCAAAGAACCATGAAATATTATCAACAGTTAACGGCGCAGATTACACTAAACTACAAAAAATTCTATTAAAAAAACCAGTCAAGACCGCATCAGGTGTTGCAGTAATTGCCTTGATGCCAAAGCCATACGGGTGTCCACACGGAAGGTGTACGTATTGTCCTGGCGGAATTGAGTTTAACTCTCCGAACAGCTACACTGGAAACGAACCATCTACAATAAACGCAATTGAGAGCCAGTATGATCCAAAAAAGCAGATCCTATCCAAAATTGCAAAACTTGTAGCATATGGCCACGACCCGACAAAGATGGAGCTAGTAATTGTTGGTGGAACGTTTCTTTTCATGCCAAAGGACTATCAGGTTGATTTTATCAAGTCGTGTTATGATGCACTAAACGGATTTGATTCCAAATCATTGCAAGAGGCGCAGGAAAATAATGAAAAGACAAACATTAGAAGTGTAGGATTCACCATAGAGACAAAGCCAGACTATTGCAAGCAAGAACACATTGACATGATGCTAGACTATGGCGTCACTCGAATTGAGATTGGCGTTCAAAGCCTACAGGAATCAGTATACAAGCTAGTGAATCGTGGCCACACGTATTCTGATGTGGTAGAGTCATTCCAGATATCAAAGGATGCAGGCTACAAAATTGTGGCACACATGATGCCAGGCTTGCCAACAGTAACACCCGAAGTAGACATTTCTGATTTTAAAAAATTGTTTACAGATGACGACCTAAAACCAGACATGCTCAAGATTTATCCCTCACTGGTATTACAACACACTCCCCTATACCAGGACTATATCCAAGGCAAGTACATACCATACTCTGATGAGGACATGATTCGGGTTTTGATGGAATTAAAAAAGAGCATCCCCAGATGGGTTAGAATTATGCGAGTACAGCGGGAGATCTCACCACAGGAAATCATTGCGGGACCAAAGTCTGGAAACCTGCGACAAATAGTGTTGGAACGACTCAAAAAGCACGGAATATCATGCAAGTGCATCAGATGCCGAGAAATCGGATTTACAACTGAACCACAACAAGAGGCAACACTTCACAGAGAGGGCTATACCTCGTCTGGCGGGAATGAAGTGTTTTTGTCATATGATGATTCATCAGACAGGATTTACGGATTCTTGAGATTGCGCAAGCCTAGCCCAAAATCACATAGAAGAGAGGTAACTGAGAAAACATGCATCGTTAGGGAGCTGCACGTTTATGGAAAATCATTAAAGATCGGAGAGCGGGAGGACGGACAAATTCAGCATTCAGGCCTCGGAAAAAGCCTGATGAATGAGGCAGAGAGAATCGCAAGCGAAGAGTTTGATGCTAAAAAACTCCTAGTCATTTCTGCAATAGGAACACGGGAATATTATAGAAAAATTGGATATGCTTTAGATGGTCCATATATGGCAAAGAAACTAGAGTGAGTAAAATGTCTGAAGATGAAAAAATAATCATAGGCAAGGGCACATGGATTGACAAGCTTGCCTCTGAGATGATACAAAGAGAGCAAGAGCTCGGACGAAACACAAAACTGCTTAAAGTAGAGTCAGGCCTTGGCGCATCAGGCATTCCACACATTGGAAGTCTAGGGGACGCTGTACGTGCATATGGAGTAAAGCTTGCGCTTGAGAATCTTGGCTACAAGTCTGATCTAATAGCATATTCTGATGACCTGGACGGCCTTCGAAAGATACCGGAGGGCTTGCCTGATTCACTAAATGAGCACATTGCAAAGCCAGTCTCGCTGATTCCGGATCCGTTTGGGTGCCATGACTCCTATGGAATGCACATGAGTAGCATACTACTTGATGGGCTAGACAAGCTTGGAATAAAATACAATTTCATACGTGCCCGCGACACTTACAAAAACGGTTTACTCAAAGAACAGATTCATACAATTCTCGTAAACTCTGAAAAAATTGGAAA
>CAYOBG010000091.1:0-6281 GCA_964402265.1 uncultured Candidatus Nitrosotenuis sp.
TTTGAGCAGGATCAGATCAGCATAAACGAAAAACCAGTCATTTTTGGAACGGTCCTAGATCAGGTAGGAAAGCCAGTTTCTGGAACTCAGGTTAAGATCATCTTTGCAGATAATTCAGTTACCACAAACGTAACCAAGGATGGTAGTTTCAGGTACGAGTTTGGCCAACAAGCCATGCATGGCATGTTTTCAGTTACCATTTCTGCTACTGCAAAAGATCTCAAAGGCTTTGCAACTACCAAGCTAAAGGTGGGAGAGCAAACCAGCACTTTTGGAGATCTATACTATACCAAGGATTTTGACAAAAACACGCCAAATCAAAACGATCCATACAAGGCACTAAAACAAAAACAATACCAAAAATTCATCGAGGAGCAAAATAAGAGGAAGCAGAAACTAAACGACATAGAGGCAAAGAAATATGATCTAGACGAAAAGCGCAGCATCGCAAGCCAGAAACGCAATGATGCAGTTAATGCAACCAAGGTTGGCCCCGGAGTATACTCGGGATATGACTATGACAGATATATTGCAAAGGTGGATCCACGCGTCAAGGACACCATATCAACACAGATGGAATACACAAGACAACTCTACGAAGAGGCACAGTATGAGATGAAAAAGATACTAGATAATGGAGGCTCGCTCCAAGACGCAAAGGAGGCTTACTTTGCAAAGCTCGCAGTAACAAAAGATCAGGTAGAAAAAGTTGGCAACAGCACGGAAAACCACTCTAAAATAAAAAAGCATGACGATTCCAAGATAAACAGCAAGAAGGTAAAAGGCCTCAAGTACAACAAAAACCTCAAATGATTAGGTTCCAATTTGGAACCGGTAAAATCGATCAAGTTCCGGTGTAGATATAATCAGAGCTAAAGCATGGCGGGCGTAATGATGTCCACAAGCATCAGTCTAGGCAAGGGAATAGGTAAGCATCTGGCTTCCATAATGGTAGACGAGGAAGGAATCTCGCTCGAGAACATATGGCAGACAATAACGGACTTTGGCATAAACAGAGACGACCTCAAAAAGATGGATCCGACATACAAGGAGCTCTTTGAGATATACTCTGCAATCAGGGCATATCGAATCAGCGTCAAGTACCTCAAGGACCTCAAAAACAAGTTCTAGACTGACAGTCAAGACAGGATTAGATGAATATGGATAGAACGGACTTTAAAGAAAAAATGATCATTTTAGGCTTTACCACGTCGATATTTCTGCCAATACGGTTACTGGTCAGCCAGTATCTCATGGAGCACTGGATTGGCACGTTAGGTATTGCATCGGCCATTTCCATAATACTGATGGTTTTGGTAAAAAGAGAAAAACTTGGCAGGCTGGGCCAGATATTTCAGAGGCAGATGGAAAAAACACTTTGGGGCAAGTCCGCAAAGATAATCATCATCACACTGATAGTATTTTGCGCATACTTTGGGGCAACCATACTTTTAGTGGACATTGGCAATACTGTTTATTTTGAGGACAAGCAGATCATTGCCGAAAACTTTGCAAGAAACGGATTTGAGAAAAATGCCTCAGTAGAGCTTGAAGGTCCAAGGATGTACCAAGGGGTTTTCGGGCTGGCACAAATCCAGTACCTAGAGTATGTCTTTGCAATATCGTATGCCATGCTAAATGATGCCAGTGAAGGACTGCTTGTCAACGTACACCTGATTTTATTCATTGAGCAAATCGAGGTTCTGGGTTTGCTGTGGTTTTACAGAAAAGCATTCAAGCCACAGACAATTGCAAAATAGAGTCTTGTTTGTCTGTTTTAAACAGACAAATTAAGAAAACAAGAGAAAATTGCACCCTATTTGTTGCAAATATCACATGTAATTCTTGGACTAGTAGTAGTAAGCTTGTTTCAAGGGTATGCATTTGCTGAAAATTATCAAGTCATCATCCTTAGTGGATCATCAGACCAAGGCTTGAAGTTATATCCTGAAACATTGCCATTTGGTCCAGATGATACGATTACCTGGAAAAATGATGACTCTACGCAACACAGCATAACTAGTGGAATGCCCGCACATCAGGATTATTCGGGGAAATTTTTCAAGACAGGCGAGATTTCTCCAGGAGAATCATCTACAGTTAAAATCGACGTAAAAGATAATTTTGCATTTTACTATTTCTGTGAGATACATCCATGGATTACAGGAAAGCTCGTAGTTACTGGCACCCCAGAGGCACAGCCAGAGACCAAAAATCCGATTGTCACAGATTTATTCCATGATATTGGTGATGAAACTTTAGTGACTGGCCAAGTCCACGAGGATTTCGGAAAAACTCCTTACGACATTTTGGTATACCAAAATAAAAACGAGCTAGTCTCAGTAGAACATGGCACGTTTGAGCAAGACGGTTCTTACACGCATGTCTTATCAACAGAGTCGCTGAGTCCAGGCAAGTACACCCTCAAAGTTGTGTATGGACTGCCAACTCAGGTTGGGACTGCAAGTTTTCAGCTAAACCCGGAAAAAATTTTCACCATTCCAAATTGGATAAAAAATGAGGCCAGATGGTGGTCGGATGGCTCCATTTCAGATTCAGAATTTGTAAAAGCGATAGAATTTTTGGCCAAAGAAAACGTGATTAAAATCCAAAAAACAGAGTCCAGTCACCAATCAAAAACAGTTCCAGCATGGCTAAAGACAAGCGCTGGCTGGTGGTCAAGCGGACAAATCACCGATGAGGAATTTGCAAAAAGCCTACAATACCTAGCAAACAGCGGAATAATTCAGCTCTGATTTTTTAGAAATAACCGCACTGCCTCAAGGTGTGAGCAGTTTGCCTTGATTCCCTTTCCGTGGTGAAACTTGTAAAAGTTCTTGAAGCCAAGGCAGTCGCACGAATCCAGTGTGACCATGTAGGATTTTTCCGGGTCTGATGATGACAGGACTTGATACAGATCGTCTTCTATTTTCATAATATTTCCTTCCTCGACTAGCTTCTTTGCTTTGCGTAGGGTGCTTGCGCTCATCACACAGATTAGATCAGAGATCCTAGAATAGATTGCGATCATTGCATGTTTTTTGTGCAAATAATTTACTCGCAGAGCACATAAGGTATATCAACAGAATTTTGAGTTGAACATCAAGTGGAGCGAAAATTCAACCAAACCCCAGGGGACACAAATGTCGCTATTCTTGGGTATCTAACAAGGGTTGGAACGTGGATGAACCTCAGGCAAATCACCACGGGAACGCCCGGCTCTGATCTGAACCGAGAAAGGCTGAGGCTAATCTTGGAGAGTTTTTCAAAAAAAGGATTTGTAGAGATTAGAGAGAGCCAAAACCCCAAGGCAAAATTTGAATACAAAATAACAGAAAAAGGCAAGATTACGTTTCTTAGATGCGTAGAGTTTGACCCAGATGTAAGATATGTGATTGGGCTGCGTGACTTTAAGGATAATCCCTAGTTAATCCACAGCATCGAATAACCTTGCTCTTCTTCAAAGATCAAGTCCATATCAAATTTCAGATTCAAGTTTTGCATTATACTTGCAAGCTTTGCCGACTGGAGATCATCATCAAAGTTTTTTGAAACACACAGCACCCTGAAAAAAGACTTGCCAGACTTTGAGAGATTATTTGCAAATTGTTCCAGTGTTGATACAGATACTGCACCAAAGAACTTGACTGCAAAGTCACCTTTCTTTGTGGATACTACCACGTCCATGATTTCATTTCCTATGGACTGGTTTTGTTTGTAGGGGAGCTTTTTGCTTTCAGGCTTTACCCTCCTTAGAATTGCCTGCAGTTCCGGAAAGACCAGACTAGAATGATTTAGAATTTTGTCTTCTTTGCTATCACCTTCAGGAATTGAGGTCTCAAAATTCACCAAATATGATTGCCTGATGAGCTGCCCCTCAATTGCTTTTAGCTCTTTTTTGTAGGACTGCCCTCGGTATGTAATCCATAAGAACAGAAATGACAGCAACCCAATTACCACACCATTACTTGCCATTAGCCAGACCTGTGTTGTGTATAACGTCAGGACACTTTCAGTCGAAAAAATCTCCTCAGAATTTGGGACAAATGCTAGTCCTATTTGCCCTGTTTTCTCATCCTTGATTTCCTCAATGGAGCCGTGCTTGCTTATTTCTTGCTGGAAATAATACTGGGAAAGCGAAATTACAACAGACAGTGAAAGCAGGCCGATTATTACCATGACTAGTGTCACCCTATACCAAATCGAGAGGTTCTCGATTGCCGCGTCAAGTTTTTCTGCCAGAGACCTGTCGTCGTTTTGAGACAACGTCATTGGGCGATTTTGTGCTTATTTATTGACTTGTTACAAGTTGTAACATGATACAGTTTTTGCAAAATCGCTTTTATATCTGAGCCTAACCATATTCATGGAAACAGGACCAGCACAAACCGTAGTTCTAGACACCAATGTCATAATAAAAGAGATCCAAGAGGGAAGAATTCTGAGGCCAATAGCAAAGAGGATGAAGCGATACAAGTCAAAGCTTGTCATGCCAGAGATAATTTTAGGCGAGGTAAACAAAGTCACTGGTTCCAACCCAATTTCTACAATGGAGCGAGTATACCAATATTGCAAGCAACCAATCATGGTTGACAAAACAAATGAGATTTTATCAGAATCACAACGAATAACAGACAAGTATTACGAATGTCACAAATCCGACAGTCTGATTTTGGCCACTGCCAAGGTCACCGGCTCGACACTTGTAAGCTTTGATCGTGACTTGCTCCAGACTGCAAAGATGGAAGGCGTACAAGCATTTTTGCCAAGAAACTACATCAGGTGGGGCTAGACAAAATGAAGGCACTGGTTTTAGAGGGAAACGATAGGATAATCCAATTGTACAAGTCAATATTTTCTCAGAAAAAGTGCGACGCGGAATTTGTCTCAGATAGCTTTTCATGCCTTGATAAATTTGCCACAAGAAAGAGCCAGTATGATCTGGTAATACTGGAAAAACCAATCAAAACCGAGATTGACTCAAATCTTGAAGACGAAATCAGGATGGCATGTCCTGATCAGAGGATTTTCTTTTTGTCCCCATACATGTCGCCAAGAGAAAAAGAATTTGATTCAGTCAAGGAAACACTTGACTTGATCGACAAGCCGTTTGCAATGGTAAACCTATTGTCTCAAATTGAGATAAAGCGGCAATCAGAGAAATAAGATTTTAAGCTAACTTTGCCTGATTTTCTTAATGGGCCTCAAACGCTATTTTGCCAGTCGCGGGTTGATTTTGTTTGGGGTCTTGATTGCCACGCTTTTTGTCACTGTCATACTAGTCGGCTCCAACATGGATGCAATTCTCAAAAAAGGAGTCGCAATCCAGGTCAGGGCTGAAATAATTGAGAACAAGAAACTCGTGTCGGGATTTTCAACTACGGATGATCTAAACCAGTACATTTCTGCACAAATAGAGCAGCGCACCAAATCCCTAGGCCTGGACTTGCCGTGGCATTCGCCAAACAGAATAGGCCTTGCAATGTACAAAATCTTAACACTTGACTTTGGCCATTCTGCATTTTTGACAAGTGATTCTGGATCTACTGCGGTAAGTGATATCATACTGGAAAAGCTTCCAAGGACAATTCTGCTCTTTACCACAGCTACAATAATCATATCCATAATTGGAATATTTGTCGGGGCTGCATCGGGGAGCAAAATTGGCTCCATAACAGACAAGGTGACATCGTCTTTTGCTATAATCAGTAGCAGCTTTCCCGTTTGGTGGATTGGACTGATTATGATCTTTACATTTGCGTTCTCGTACAATGTTTTTCCAGCAAGGGCAACGCCACTTGTACCGCCAAGTGACCCAAGCTATTTGGCATCCTTACTATACCACATGACACTGCCAATAATTACAATTGTCCTAATCGGGTTTGGAACCTGGGCATATTTGGTTCGAAATTTTATGGCAGGAATCATGCAGGAGGACTTTATTTTTGTCAAAAAGACAATAGGTCTAAAACAGCGCAAGATAATTTTTGGCAGCGCACTAAAAAATGCAGCCCCGCCAATTGTCACCATACTGGCACTGAGTCTTTCAGGTTCGTTGGGCGGTGCTATAATCACAGAGGCAGTCTTTGATTGGCCTGGAATGGGACGACTGTATTTTGAGGCAATCACGCTAATGGACTTGCCAGTAATAATTGGCGCAACCTATGTGCTGACTGCCTTCTTTTTGGTAAGCATTTTTGTCTCAGACTTGCTGTACGGGTATTTGGACCCAAGAATCAGGACCGTGTAAAATGAACGGCTCTGAGATCAAGTCTAGCTTT
>CAYOBG010000092.1:0-3853 GCA_964402265.1 uncultured Candidatus Nitrosotenuis sp.
TTCGGGGAGAATGACAGAGCAGGTTAACAAGTGGTGGGAAGGACTCGCCAAAGAACTTCAAGTTGACATTGAAGCCCTAGATGAATAATTTTCGTTTTTAATCTTTAAAGCCTCGAATGGGATTTGAACCCACGACCTATTGCTTACGAGACAATCGCTCTACCAGGCTGAGCTATCGAGGCATGGATGGCAGTGTTATCAGAGTTTATAAAAAGCATTTCAGGTTTTTGACCATTGAAAAAATCCATTTCCGGAATTCGTGGAATCATAGGAAATGATCTCTTTCTAACAGATGTCTTGCGATTTTGCAAAAATTTTGCTCCAGTCATCCAGTCCAAGAAATGTGTAGTTGGAAACGATACCAGGCCATCAAACCATATGGTAAGAGAGGTTGCGATATCTGCTTTAATGGAGCAGGGAATTGATGTTTACAACCTAGGAATGGTTCCAACACCAGTAGTGTTCAGAGAGGCAAGAAAATACGGAGCTGGGCTAATAATTACATCGTCTCACAATCCGCTAAATTGGAATGGTCTTAAATTCATCATAAAGGGGCGCGGGCCAAACGAGCGAGAGTTTGCCCACATTTTAAAAGAAAAACAATCACGTACGGGTCAGTTTGGTAGTGAGCAAAAAATCAACTCTAGCTATGTGAATGATGCGGCAAAGATAATTGGAAAAATAAAGCACTCACCTAGAATTATAGTAGACATTGGTGGTGGGGCTGCATCAGTTGTAGCGCCTCAATTGCTAAGAAAGCTTGGATGTATTGTTTCTGTGATTAATGAGAATTCAACAAAAAGAGGACCAGACCCTACTGCGGATAAGCTAACGCAGCTAGTCCGCATGAGTAAAAAGTGCGATATTGGGTTTGCGTTTGATCTTGACGGAGACAGATTAGTAGTAGTCAAGGACGGCAAGAAACAATCACCAGACACAACACTTGCACTTGGTGCAATAAAGGCACTAGAGCTTGGCTACAAGAAATTCTGCCTTAGCATTGATACCAGTGTAGCGGTTGAAAAATACATCAAAGATCACGGCGGCAGAGTAATTCGCTCAAAGGTTGGAGAGGCAAACGTCATAGAGATGATCCTAAAAGAAAAATGTCAGGCAGGAGGTGAGGGAAGCAGTGGTGGATTCATACTGCCGGAATTTAACATGTGTCGGGATGGCATACTGACATCGGGTTTGATTGCCGCAATGTCTGGGAAAAAAATTGTTGATGAGGTAATAGAGTTTGTATCAAGATATAATCAGCTTAGAACAAAAATTGACGTAGAATCCAGATTACATGATAAGACACTTGACAAGCTTGATCAGAAACTGAAAGGAAAGTTTAGCGAAATAATCACACTAGACGGAGTTAAAATAATAGTTGATGAGAACACCTGGGCGCTGGTTAGAAAGTCAAACACTGAGGATATCATTCGAGTCTCAGTAGAGTCAGATGATTTGCAAAAAGCACAGCAGATTCAAAAAGAGATGACTAGTATGGTAAAGCAAAGTTATGAGCAGATTAGATGAGAGAAAAATCATAGAGATTTTTCAGAAAAGCTTTGTTGATAATTATTCCCACAGAGAGGACGTGGAGATATTCAGACTAGGCAAAAACTTTGGAGTCATAAAAACAGACACGTTAGTTGAGAGCACTGACGTTCCTCCACAAATGAGCCCAGAACAAATTTCTCAAAAAAGCATTGTTGCTCCAGTTAGCGACTTTGCTGCAAAGGGAGTCAAGCCACTATATGGAATAATTTCAGTGTCGTTGCCAAAAAACTATCCAAAGGTATCTCAGCTTGCCAAAGGATTCAGAACAGCGGCAAAACAGTTTGGCATCAAAATTCTTGGCGGAGATACAAACCAAGCAAAGGAAATAGTAATTTCAGTCACATTGTTTGGGATTGCTAAAAAAATCATATCGCGCAATGGTGCAAGAAATGGTGACATTATAATAACAACAAACAATTTTGGTAGAACTGCGGCAGGCCTTGGCATATTGTTGCACAAAAACAAGGCAGATGGAAAATTCAAAAAAAACGCCAAAGATGCAGTCTTGTCTCCAAAACCAAGACTGGATTTTGGTGTTTTATCATCAAAGTACATCAACTCGTCCATGGATTCAAGTGATGGATTATCAACTACATTATCAGAAATGGCAAAGGCAAGCAAGAAGAAATTTGTCATCACATACATACCAAAAGACGAAGGATTAGACAAATTTGCAAAAAGCAACCACCGTAGTATGATGGATCTTGTGTTCAACGGTGGAGAGGAATATGAAATTGTTGCAACCACATCCCCAAAAAATATTGAAAAACTCAAAAAAATTGCCAAGGCAAAAAGAATCAATCTTATCCAAATAGGACATGTCCAAAATGGGCAAGGCATATTCCTAGAGCGTAACAAAAAGCAAACAAGAATTGCAGATAAAGGCTGGTCTCACTTTTCATAGCGGCAAACCGTCATCCAAGCCGACATAGCTTTTTAAAACCACCAAACTTGGTATAACCAATGTCCGAAGAGCATCAGATCGAAAAGTGGGGTATTGCTCACATCTATAGTAGTTACAACAATACCATAGTACACATGACAGACCTCACAGGCGCAGAAACCGTAGCAATTAGCTCCGGTGGTGTGCACGTTACTGCTGACAGATACGAATCATCTCCATTTGCCGCAATGAAGTCATCAAATGCCGTAGTAGAGGCAGCAAGGGCAAAGGGCTTTACTGGAT
Source organism: uncultured Candidatus Nitrosotenuis sp. (assembly GCA_964402265.1). GTDB lineage: Archaea > Thermoproteota > Nitrososphaeria > Nitrososphaerales > Nitrosopumilaceae > Nitrosotenuis. Next base: position 2,738 of record CAYOBG010000092.1, read on the forward strand.
TTCACATTAGAGTGAGAGCAGTAGGAGGCGTAGGACCACGAGTTCCAGGACCTGGTGCTCAGGCAGCAATTCGAGCACTTGCAAGAGGCGGATTCAAGATAGGACGAATCGATGATGTAACACCAATCCCTCATGACACCACACGAAAGAAGGGTGGAAAGAGGGGAAGAAGAGTCTAGACCTCAGTCATTTTGATTTTAACTTTAGAGCCCTTAGACTGAAAATAATCAGACATGAAATTTGTAAATTTTTCATCATGATTTGCGCCCTTTGATTTTCTTATCATGGTATCAAACTTCTCAATTATTTGCATTTGCAAGTTTGGCTTTATCCATAATTTGAAAAACGTCCAGCCAAATCTTGATGTTGGTTGGCCAAACTCAAAATCATTTGACATTCCGACTTGACCTGCCATATCAGATAGTGCGTTATTTATCAGACGCTTGTCTTCCATATAGTCAGTTGAGCTGATCTCAAAGATTTTCATTTTCTTCAGTCTCGGACTTGCTTAGCTTATCAGACAGTGAGACAAATTTTCCGTCCTGCTCGACGTTTATCTTTGTCTGCATCCTGACATTAATCCCAACAGATCTGAACAGGGCCAAAAGTTTTCCGCCGTCGAGTTCTTCGTTGATTTCACCAGTGTGAAATAATTGTCCCAGTCTTTCAATTACCATTTTGGATTCATTTGGAAATTGTGATTCCGCGTTTTGCAAAACCTCCATGCCCCTATAACCAAGACGCGAGATCACAATGTCGCGGTATGATACTGGTTTGTCGTCTGGCAGTTTTTGTTGTTCTTTTTGTGACTGGGACGAGATGTTTTTTCTCATTTCTGCTAGGCGCCTTGCCTTGAGCAGTTCTAGTTCTCTGTCTTCGTCACTCAACCCTTAATCACACCGATTGGGACAAGCTTTGCTACCTTGGTTGCTATACCAAGCTCATGCGATACATTCACTACAGCATCCACGTCTTTGTACGCCTCTGGTGTTTCCTCAACCACACCGTCCCTAGTCAATGATTTTATGAAAATTCCTTTATCGCTTAGTGATTTTTTGACCTGTTCTTCAGTAAAGTCGTGCCTTGCTTTTGAGCGAGACATCATTCTTCCAGCAC
>CAYOBG010000092.1:3863-6266 GCA_964402265.1 uncultured Candidatus Nitrosotenuis sp.
AGCTTAGATTCATTGAATTTGGCTTGCCAAGCAAAATCCAGCTTCCAGTTCCCATGGAACCTGGAATTAAAACTGGTTGGCCCAAGTCTCTATATTTTTGTGGAATTTCTTCCCGGTTTGCAGGAAATGCCCTAGTTGCGCCTTTTCTATGCACCACAAGATCTTTTTCCTTTCCATCCACTTTGTGTTTTTCAACCTTGGCAATGTTATGTGCAACATCATATACTAGTTTCATGTCTAGGTCTGATTCTGATTTTTTGAATACTCGCTCAAAGGACTTGCGCGTCCAGTGGGTGATCATTTGCCTGTTGCTCCACGCAAAATTTAGCGCGGCAAACATTGCCCTTCGATATGACTCGCCTTCTTCGGATGTGTTTGGGACACATGCAAGCTCTCTATCAGGCAGATTGATGTTGTATTTTTTGAGTGCCTGCTCAGATACTCGAAGATAGTCAGAGCAGATCTGGTGTCCAAATCCACGTGATCCGCAATGTATCAGAACTGTAATGTTTCCTTCTTGGATTCCCATTCTTTTTGCTGCTTCCTCATCATAGATTTTCTCAACTCGCTGAACTTCCAAGAAATGATTCCCAGAGCCAAGGCTTCCAAGTTGGGGTGCTCCCCGCTTTCGTGCAGTGTTTGAGACCTTGTTTGGATCTGCGTTTCTTATCTGGCCGTTTTCTTCACATACATCCGCGTCATCTTTAGTTCCATAACCGTGATCAATTGCCCAGTTAACACCGCGCACTAGAACCTCATCTAATTGAGAATAATTTAGCTTGATTGCACCTTCAGAGCCAACACCTGAAGGAATAGAATTGAAAAGATCAGTTACAAGCTCTTTTAGTTTTGGCCTAACCTCTTTTTCAGATAAATTCGTTCGTAGTAATCTGACACCACAGTTGATATCATAGCCAACACCGCCTGGACTAATCATTCCCTCCTTTGCATCCATTGCTGCAACTCCTCCCACTGGAAAGCCATATCCTTCATGACCGTCAGGCAATACCACTGCATGTTCCTGAATTCCAGGCAGGGTTGCAACATTCATTGCCTGCATAAGGGTTCTATCAGTCATCATTTTTGAAATCAGGCTTTCGTCTGCGTATATTGTGACTGGGACCTTCATTCCCTTGCTGGAATCTGCCTCAATTCTATACACTCGCTCGCTTATTTTTTTTGGAGTAATAGATGACATTATCGGTTAGGTCACTTAGATGCAATTTAAATCATAAGTAGATTTATTTTCAATACAATCTCAAAGTCAGTTATTGGCTATTTTACCAATTGACGGAGGCCGATACGGCACAAAGGAAATGCTCGCTGTTTTTGATGATCAAAAAAAGATAGACTATCAATTGCAGATAGAAGGAGCAGCTGCGGTATCACAGGGAGAAATCGGCATGATTCCTAAAAAATCCGCCAGAAACATATTTTCTGCGGCAAATTCTGGCAAAATTACAGCTAAACGAGTAAAACAGTTTGAGGCAAAATCAGATCACGATACCGCCGCATTAGTAGAAGCACTAAGTGAGCGATGCCAGACCAGCGCACGCCCATGGATTCACTATGGCCTGACAAGTAATGACCTGGTAGACACCAGCACATCAATGCAGATGCGAGACGCCCTGTCCATAATAGAGCCAAAGGTGGCAAGACTAGGATTATTGTTGGCAAAAAAGGCACTAGAATACAAAAATCTTCCAGCAGTAGGGCGAACACACGGACAGCATGCAAGTATCATATCATTTGGATTAAAATTTGCAAACTGGGCCTCAGAGATGGCAAAACATATCGAACGAATCGAAGAAATAAAGAAAAGAATTCTAATCTGCAAGACACTCGGTGTTGTTGGTACTGGTTCCCTTATGGGTGCAAAGGCAATCGAGGTTCAAAGACGAGTTGCAAAACGACTGAATCTGTTTCCAGCCGAAGTCACCACACAAGTAATACCAAGGGAAAGATACGCGGAATACGTATTTCAGCTTGCCTTGACGGGAAGTACGCTTGAAAAAATCGCCATAGAAATTAGAAACCTGCAGCGAACCGAAATCGGTGAGGTTGCGGAACATTTCAAGGAAGGCCAAATGGGGAGTAGCGCCGTTCCAGTAAAGAGAAACCCAATCAAAAGTGAGCGAGTATCATCATTATCAAAATTATTGCGCAGCCAGATGAGCGCATCATTTGAGAACATTCCCCTCTGGCATGAGCGAGACTTGTCCAATTCTGCAAATGAGCGATTCACAATACCAATGTGTTCCATTCTGCTAGATGAAATGATAGAGACGATGATACGAGTAGTGGACAAGCTTAAAGTGAATGCTGAGCGAATAGAGCAAAACCTGTATATCACAAGGGGCCAGATATTTGCAGAATTTGTGCTAGAGGCCTTGATAAAAAAAG
>CAYOBG010000093.1:0-944 GCA_964402265.1 uncultured Candidatus Nitrosotenuis sp.
ATGTTCAAATTTGGAAAGATCAAAATCTCCATCCATCTCAGCATTGATTCTTTGTAAGAGATTTAGATTGAATTTGCGTGTAATTCCCTTTGAATCATTGTATGCGTTTTCTAGGGTTTTTTTATTTTTTACCAAGTCTAAGCCCAAAAGGAACAGGTCTCCATGCTTCATACTATTTCGAATTTTTTTGAGAAAACTAACCATGTCGCATTGATCAAAATTTCCAATACTTGAACCAAAAAACGCAATAATTTTTTTACAATCGATGTTTTTGACAAGATCTAGCCCACTTTCATATTGGTCTATGATTCCAGTTATCTGCAGATTGTCAAACTCGCCATGCAATCTTTCACCACTCTCTTCTATCGTGTTTGAAATGTCAATTGGATAGTAGTTGATTTTTTTCTGATTTTCAGAAAGTGCATCAAAAAGATATCTTGTTTTTATTGCTGCACCGCTTCCAAGCTCTACTACAGAATAGTCTCCACTCAGGAATTCAGATAGATCTTGTTTTATTGAGGAGAGTATTTCAATTTCCGTTCTTGTCAAATAGTACTCTGGCAATGTGCATATTTGATCAAACAACTGTGATCCTCTCTCGTCGTAAAAGTACTTTGATGGAATGAACTTGTTTTTTCTAGTCAATCCATATGCTACATCTGTTGCAAATGTAGATCCTTTTTTATTCTGTGGTTTGATCACGCAAAAATTTGAGTAAAGGACAGTTTTTACGTAATTATTTGAATTAAGGTAAGACTTCATCATCGCTGTGTTGGTTAGTATGGGGTTCCTTTCATTCGTTGATTCTTAAAAGCTTCTACGTACCAATCAAATTCATCCAAAAATCGTTTTACTCGTGTATTGTATTCCTCATCAAGCAACACACCATTAGAATCGAAAACGATATGCACGTCAGGTATTGAAAATGATGATGAAATGGATGG
>CAYOBG010000093.1:962-6235 GCA_964402265.1 uncultured Candidatus Nitrosotenuis sp.
CGTTTATTCCCCCAAATCGCCCCATTGAATACGATACAATTGCAGAGGGTTTGAAAAAATATTCCTCTAGAAAGTAGTCTAGCATGTTTTTTAATGCTGAAGACGTACTGTGGTTGTATTCTGGGGTGATGGGCATATACCCATCAGCGTCTTTTACAATTTTTTGAAGGTCGGTGATTTTTTGTGTTGGAGAATCCATCTCTTTGTACATTCTATCCAAGAGTGGTAATTCTAATTCCATTGGATCTATGAAGAAAACAATGTGATTTCGCTCGCGTAATTTTTTTTCCATCCAGCGAGATATCTTTATGCCTTGTCTGTCTCTTCTTACCGATCCTACAAATAATGCTATTTTTGCCATCGTTATACTGACATCTTTGCTTTTGCAAGAGAACCTATTGAATATTTGAGATTAATTTTGTAAAAACCATACTCTTTGATATTGTTTTGTAGCATAAAATTTTTCAATATTTGTTTAGTTATTAATTGAGCCTTAAACAGATAAAGAATTATTTGAATACTGCAATTACATTTTTTATAATTTAGGAAAAGAAACAAATGAATACTAAAATGACAGTACAAGGAGAATGCACTCTGCTTATTCTTTAATTGATCAGTTCAAAACAACCCGTGAAACAACACTTAGGCTTGTAAGTGCCCTTGAAAAAGATGACTTTGTAGTTCAGACAGCTTACTATGTGAGCCCGCCAAAATGGCATTTGGGTCACGTTAGCTGGCTCTTTGAGATGCTGCTTCAACAGGTAAATCAGGATTACCAAATTTATTCAACAGAGTTTTTGAAATATCTGAATTCTTACTACAACAAGTTTGGCGAGCAGCAAGAAAAAGGAAACAGGGGAATGATCTCAAGACCAACTACTGAACAAATTCTTGAGTACTATGATGTCATCAGTAAACAAGTAACAACTTTTCTTGAAACAAATAGCCCTGATGACAATGTGCAAAAGTCATTTGAGCTTGGAATACACCATGAGTGCCAGCACCAGGAACTTTTGGTGTATGATCTACAACACATACTTGCAAACAGATACAAACCGCCTGTTAAGAAACATCCTCCGAAACCGACTTATGCAAAACAAAAACAGATACACATAGAGGGAGGGCTTTACAGATTAGGATATCCTGGAAAAGATTTTTGCTACGATATAGAACTGCCAGAACACAAAGTCTATCTAAATGATTACAAAATCGATGCATTTCCCATAACCTGTGCTCAATTTACTGAGTTTATTGAGGCTGGAGGTTATCAGAACTTCAAATACTGGCTTTCAGACGGTTGGAGCACTGTTCAAAAAAACAAATGGGAGTCTCCAATGTATTGGTACAAGAAAGACGGCCAATGGTTTACAAACGATTTTTGTGGAAATCGCAAGATAAATCCTGACGAGCCCGTCTGTAATGTTAGTTATTACGAAGCTGACGCATATTGCAAATGGGCTGGAAAGCGACTCCCGACAGAGGCAGAATGGGAAAAGGCAGCATGCTGGAATGAAGAAAAACACATCAAAACCTTATTTCCGTGGGGCAACGAATCTCCATCTGAGAAACATGCAAATCTGCTAGAGTCGTTTCTGTGGGGATGTACAGAGATAGGCTCGTTTCCAGCTGGCCAAAGTCATTATGGTTGCCAGCAGATGATTGGCGATGTGTGGGAATGGACCTCATCAGAATTTGTTGGATATCCTGGTTTCCAGTCTGGATTTTCTGAATACAACGATAAATGGTTTACAGGTCAAAAGGTATTGCGTGGTGGATCTTTTGCCACGCCACAAGTCTCAATTAGAGCAAGCTATAGGAATTTTTTCAGGCTGGATGAGCGTTGGATGTTTGCAGGATTTCGCTGTGTGAATGATGTCTAATCTATGATTTATTCAACATGATGATGGTGCGATAATTTATCATAAAAGCGGATTGATTTGATATTCATAAATTCTAAGATTCCATATTTTGACAATTCGCGTCCAAAACCACTTTGTTTGATTCCGCCAAATGGCACTCGTGGATCAGACATCATCATGTTGTTTATTGATACCATTCCACACTCTAGCGATTTTGCCATTTTCTCCGCATTGTCGTAATCACTGGTCCAAATGCTGCCGCCTAATCCAAACTCAGAATTATTTGCAAGTTTTATTGCTTCTTCATCATCGTCAACAATAAAAATTGAAGCTACTGGACCAAAGGTTTCTTCATTGTATATTTTCATGCCTTTTGAGATATTTTTTATAATTGTTGGATTGAAAAAATATCCCTTATTGCCAAGGCGATTACCACCCGTCAATATTTGAGCCCCATTGCTTTTTGCATCGGACACTTGGGACTCTATTGTTTTTAATGCAGAGTCGTTTACGAGTGGCCCAACATCCGTCTGTTCAGAAAATGGGTCACCAATTCTGAGTTTTTCTGTTTTCTTAACGAAATGCTCTATGAAGGAATCTGCAATTTTTTTAACAAGAATGAATCTTTTTGACGCAACACAGCTTTGGCCGCAGTTGATAAATCTCCCCCTCACAGCACCATCTGAGGCTTTTTCGATATCTGCATCATCACATACAATAAATGGATCACTGCCTCCCAATTCTAAAACGCACTTTTTTAGCCCTAGCGAAGCCTTTTGGGCAACTTTTGCCCCGACCTTGGTACTTCCGGTAAATGTCACGCCGCTTATGTGAACAGAATCAAGCAAATGCTCTGCAACAGTGGAATCACCAATAACGGTCTGAAATACATGATCTGGGAATCCAGCATTATGGAAGATCTTTGTAAGCTCGATTCCACACTGAAGAGTAGCACTGGCCGGTTTTAGTATGATCGTATTGCCTGCAATAAGAGATGGTGCTGCAAATCTGGCTGCCTGCCAGTAGGGAAAATTCCATGGCATGATGCTTGCGATCACCCCAAGAGGCTCAAAAGAGACGATTGTTTTTCTGGCATCTGAATTTATGGATTCATCGTTTATGAAAGCCTGACCATTATCGGCATAGAACTCCATCACCCATGCACATTTTTCAATTTCAGAAAGAGATTCCTTGAGTGGTTTTCCCATCTCTTTTGTTGCCGTTTTGGCAAGGACTGCTTTGTTTTTTTGTAGCTCCTCAGCTAGATTGTGCACAAGCTCGACTCTACCATGAAAGTCTTTTTTCCATTGATAAAACTCTGACTTTGAATTTTCGACAGTCTTGTTTATCTGAGCTTGACTCATGATGTCGTATTCTTCCAAGACCTGTTCAGTTACAGGATCAATAGTTTTAATTTTCACAAGATGTGAATATCTGCGGAATATTATAGCATGTTCTTGAATCATCAAAAAGAAATTTGATCAGTTAAAGATTATTGTTTTATACTTTTTTCTTTTGACGATGATAATTGACAAAGATCATTTCAATTGAAAAAACTATTTTGCAACACCATTACCGTGCACCAAAAAATCTGAATTTTTTTGTAAATAGGACAACGAGAAATTGAAAGCTGCCCAAATCATAAAAACAAAAGAGCCGCTTCAGATGCGAGAATTAAAAATATCAATGCCAAAAGGAAGACAGGTCTTAGTCGACATTGAATCTGCAGGTGTGTGCCATAGTGATCTACATGTCTGGGAAGGGGGCTATGAGGGTAAACAAGGACAAATCATGCGCGTAGAAGATCGTGGGGTAAAATTCCCACTTACACTCGGTCACGAGATTGCCGGAATGGTTTATTCTGTGGGCGAACAAGTAAAAGCGGTAAAAAAAGGCGATCGTGTTATTGTATATCCATGGATTGGTGACGGTACTTGCTCTGCCTGTCAAATTGGTGATGAGCATGTTTGTGATAACCCACGTTCTCTCGGTATTTTTCAAAATGGTGGTTATGCACAAAAAGTCTTGGTTCCAGACGAAAAATATCTTGTAAAGATAGGTGATTTGGATGCAAATGCTGTTTCTTCATTGGCATGCTCTGGGCTTACTTCGTTTACTGCAGTTAAAAATGCAGCAATATCGCCAAAACAAACACTCGTCATTATTGGTGCTGGAGGTTTGGGACTGATGGGAGTGCAAATAGCAAGAGCGTTGTTAAATTCCACCATAATAGTAATAGACATAGACGACAAGAAACTTGGCGAGGCAAAAAAGCTTGGAGCAGATCACATAGTAAATTCCATCTCTGAGAACGCCATAAACAAAATAAAGGAATTGACTTTTAATCAAGGCGCAGAATCGATAATTGATTTTGTGAATTCGCCGAAAACAGTTGATCCTGCATTGAATATGTTAAGAAAGCGTGGTAAATTGGTTCTTGTTGGCCTGTTTGGTGGTTCAATTGAGCTTAATCTCCCCTCGTTACCTTTGCGTTCACAGGCCATAATTGGATCATATACTGGAAGACTGGCCGATCTTGCAGATTTGGTTGAGCTGGTAAAAAGAAAAGCGCTCAACCCAACCATCTCCAAAACTTTCAAGCTTGAGGCAGCAAATGAAGCACTAGAGCAGCTAAAAGCTGGAAAAATACTCGGAAGGGCAGTCATAAATCCTAACTAATTATTTTACAGACTCGAAGAATTCAATGAATTCCTTGGTGTGTGATTCTTTTGTTTGTTGCCACACCGATTCAAATTTTGGAATAGTTCTCAGCATTCTAGCAAGGTTTAGCCATCTCTGCCACAAAACGTAGTCGATTACCTTTGTTTTTTGCAATCGAAACATGAATTCAAAGAGATCCAAGAGCGCAACTGAGACATAATATTGCTCTGGTCTGTCAACTACTGAAAACCTCTTTGTGAACAGGGGGCTCTCCATGGCCATTTTTGTAAATGCGTCAGTGTTCTCTAGATGAAGCCTGGCTTCAATTATCCTTGCATAGATTTGCTGCTCGGTTTGCAGACGCATGTTTTTACGAAGTGTTGAAAATTGTAAAAGTGACATGATTAGAATCCCAGCAAAGATCAACGAAGATATGAGTGGGACAAATTCCAACAATGTCAATCAGTTTAGTCTTGCTGTGTTTCTTATTTGCCTAACCTTGAATTCATAAATTTTTAATTATTGCAACAAGTAAAAGAAGAGCTTAAGAAATATGGGAGAATATGATTTTATTGGGATGTGTCAATCAGATAGAAAATCTAATACAAACTTTGAAAATAATTCTGGATTTTCCGCAAAAGGAGCATGACCACATCCATCCATTATGTGATATTGCAAATTTTTTACTGATCCATTAAATTTATCTGCATTAAAAATCGGAATGACTTGATCCTGTTTTCCCCATATTAACAA
>CAYOBG010000094.1:0-6226 GCA_964402265.1 uncultured Candidatus Nitrosotenuis sp.
TCAATGAAAGGATCTGGGATTTGCACTGCAGAGCGGTCTTCTGTTTCTAAAGAATCTGATGCAAACTGTGCGCCACCAATTCCATCCCTTCCGGTGGAGCCACCCATCAACACTACGACATCGCCTGCCTTTGCCTGATTTTTTATTAGTCGCTCTTTTTTTCCAAATCCAACTGATGCCACATCAACTAGAGCATAATTTGAATAACACTTGTCAAACTCTACCTCGCCTCCTATTGTAGGTATGCCAAGACAGTTTCCGTAATCTGCAATTCCTGTTACGGCATTTTTGAATAGCCACCTTGCATGAGAGTCTTTTTGTATGTCGCCAAATCTCAGTCCATCAAGTAGTGCGATTGGTCTTGTACCGGCAGACAGAATATCCCTGATTACACCGCCAACACCTGTTGCTGCACCACCATATGGCTCAACGGCTGATGGATGATTGTGTGATTCTATGTGTACTGTAACGACATATCCGTCGCCGACATCCAACACTCCGGAATCATATCCTTTTTCGTGAATCACTCTTGTGCCCTTGTTTGGGAGCATCTTGAGATGTTTCTTTGATGACTTGTACGAGCAGTGCTCTGACCATTCAGCTGCCACTATGTGTCGTTCGGTGTCGTTTGGCTGCCTTCCGATTTTACTTGTTAGGTATGCCAGCTCTTCTTTTTGCAGGCTCATTTTCTTGCACCCACTGTGGCAATTAATGACTGGAATATCATGTTGGAAGGTATAGAGTCCTTTGGGTTGAGCTCAGGTTCAACTGCACGCTCTGGATGCGGCATCATGCCCACAACATTTCCCTCCTTGTTGCAAATGCCTGCTATATCAAAAACTGAATCATTGATGTTTTGGCCATACTGGAATACAATCTGGTTGTTTTTCTTTAGTTTGTCCAGCGTTTGCTTGTCGACATAGTATCGGCCTTCTCCATTTGCTATTGGAATTGGGATTTTCTGTCCTAGCTTGAACTTTGATGTAAACGGGGTGCGGTTGTTTTTTACTATTAATTCGGTCCACTTGCACATAAAGGACAGTGAGGTGTTTTTGAGCAATACTCCAGGCAATAGTTCAGATTCGACTAAAATTTGGAATCCGTTGCACACGCCAAGAACCGGCATCCCTTTTTCTGCCATTTTTTTCACATCTGATATTACCGGGCTGTGGGCCGCAATAACGCCAGCTCTGAGTCGATCTCCATAAGAGAATCCTCCGGGCAAGACCACGGCGTCCAGATTTTTTGGGAGTTTGTCCTCGTGCCAGAAATATTTCACATCTAGCTTGAAAACGTCTTGTAAAACATGATACATGTCGCGATCGCAATTGCTGCCGGGAAAGACGATTACGCCAACCTTCACAAATCCAGTTGAGCTTGCGCCGTTATTAAACCAAATCGCCACAAATGTTTTTTATCTACAATTTTTTCATCCAGAGTTATGGCCTACATTCGAGACATAATGAACAAGCACGTAGTTACAATATCAAAAGAGATGAACTGTCTTGATGCGGCAAAACTACTCCAGGAAAAAGACATCTCGTTTTTGGTGGTAACTGAGGGCCAAAATCCAGTCGGTATAATATCAGAGGCGGACTTTGTTAGAAAAATAGCCATACATGACAAGCGCGCATCAGAAGTCAAGGTATCCGATATAATGTCACCCAAGTTTCGATGGGTAGAGCCTACCACCACAATAGAGGATGCCGTACAGAAAATGCTAAACAACAAGATACGAAGACTAGTCGTACTAGAAAACCAGAAACTGGCAGGCGTCATAACTCAGACTGATTTGGCAGCGCACCTACGAAGCAAGCTACTCATTGATGAAACAGTAAAATCGATAAAAACTGACTAGATTGGTTTGGCAGATATGGTAACCTTACTTACCATAGGATTGTAGATTCTTAATTCATCGCAGATCTTTTTGACTGTGGTTTGCGCTGCCTGCTTTGTTGGTGTGGTAATTTGGAATTTTAGCATTTTTGCCGAGCGCACCTTTTTGACTGATCTGTTATCCCCCTTTAGGACCAGATCATTTAGGATTGTCTCGCCTTCCGGATCGTTCATACCTGCTTTGTTTTCTATTATGACCTGGACTTCAAAAAGTGGCATGGAACGGTTTTAGTTTGGTGTAATATAATCTTCAACTAGAATTTCCAGTCCGTATTGAATTTATAATGCATCAGTCAGTCTAAAAATGAAATGGGCGTTCGCAGTAGATACTGGAAAATAACATCAGACGAAATCTCAAAGGCCGACTTTGATCCGGGTAAGGTCATAAACTGGGAGATAAAGGGAATCAAAGAGCCGGAAGATGACGCAATTTTTGTCGGAATATTCCTGTACAAAAAAGGGACTCCACGCGACTATGAAGAGGTAAAGGGACTGGCAATGTATCACAATAATCTAAAAAAAGACCAGGTAAATGAAATCAGCAAATACATCAAGGACAAGTTCGGCGGCGACCAAAAGGAAAAAGGCGAGCGAATATTTTTTGAGGGCTCCAAAGAGTTCTATTCAGGCAAGGATATCGGTGCCCTAGCAAAAGAGATGGAATCAAAGTTCAAGATGAACGCTGTAATATCAGTCGAGTTTGATGACATCACTGAAGAGGAGCGCAAAAGGTCAGGTCTTGCGGATGCCAAACTATTACCCATTCCAGGCAAGCACTAAATTCGCAACCTAAATAGGGTTTTGATGGTATTGTATCATAATGTCTGAGCTGCAGGGAATCTTTGCTCATTTGTCTGAGCTTCGAGCGAGAGTAACTAGAATCGTAATATCAGTCGGTGCAATCATTGTGTTTTTGTTGTCATTTAGGGCAGAGTCGTTTTTGTATGAGGGAGTAAAACTGTACTATCCGTTTCCAGATCCCCTATCTAATTTTGCGGCACAAATTACTAGCTACATGCGGGAGACACTTGTACCTGCAAATGTTCAGCTAATCCAGACAGCCCCAGGTCAGGCGTTTTATGCACAAGTGTATGTTGCTGCCCTAGTCGGTGTGGTACTATCAATGCCAATCATAATACGGGAACTAACTGGATTTATCGCACCCGCACTATCTGAGAAAGAAGTCCACCACATCAGAAAGATTGCGGTACCAGGCCTTGCGTTATTTGTTGCAGGGGTTGTGTTTTCGTATTATACTGTCATACCGTTCATGCTTGACTTTTTGTACCAATATGGTGAGGCAGCAGGTCTTGTTACATTCCTGAATGTAATGGACTTTGTCACGTTTGTCTTGCAGTTTTTGCTTGCATTTGGCGTTGCATTTCAATTACCATTGATAATGTATGCAGCCACAGTATCTGGATTAACAGAGGTCACGTTCTGGAGAAGAAACATTCGATACGCCATAGTTGCACTAATCATAGTTGGGGCAGCTGCCACACCAGATGGCAGTGGCGTTACCATGTGGTTTATCTCAGGCCCCATGATTGGGCTGTATATTGCAGGCATGATTATCCTGGAGAGGCGCGAGCGCAAAATTAAAAGACTTAAATCTGAATTATGACCATTTAGGTGTAAATGCTTCAAAACATCATAAGTGCAATTGCAGGGCAAGAATGGATCTTTATTGCCATAGTAGCAGGCATTCTAATATTCGGGGCAAAGAAAATTCCAGACCTTGCAAGGACACTGGGCAGATCAAAGAGTGAATACGAAAAAGGAAAGATTGAGGCAGAAAAAGAGCTCAAAGACCTCAAAGACAAAAAGGACTAGGGCTTTTCCGCAACCACACAGAACTCGTCAATTATTTTGCTAAACTCTTTTTGTATTTTGGATTTTGCAAACAATCCAGATAGTATTGATGCGCCCTTTAGCTTGATATCAACATCTATGATTAGTTTGGTTCCGTTCTCAGTTTTCTCATATGTTTCAGTGATATGGCTTCCCTTGGCATCACCACCTAACACAATTATCTCGTGAAGCTCAGGATACTTTGTGACATGCTTTGTAGTCATGACTAGTTCTTTTTCTCCAAGCCTCAAATGCTCTTCCACAATTGCGACATTTTCCCTCACTGACCGAACTCGAATTGACGGGAAATATTTTGGCAGTATTTTTTCGAAATTCTCATAGTTTGCCACAACATCAAAGACCTGCTGTCGTTCTGCATGTATGGTTTTTTGTATCTGAAACTTGGGCATTAGGTGCCCCATCTTTTGTATAGGTCATGATCTATTCCAAACTGGTCAAGACATTTTCCTACGGTATGGTCTATTATTTGCTCAATTGATTTTGGCTTTGTGTAAAAACCTGGCACCGGCGGCAATATGACAACGCCAAGCCTTGCTAACTTGAGCATGTTCTCAAGGTTGATTGCCGTGAGTGGAGTTTCTCTAGTCACCAGAATTAGCTTTCTTGATTCCTTTAGCGTGACGCCAGCTGCTCTAGATACTAGAGTTTCATCATATCCGTTTGCTATTCCAGACAGTGTTTTCATGGAACACGGGACCACAATCATTCCGTCAGTTTTGTATGTGCCAGAGGAAATCCCTGACGCTAAATTGGAATCATCAGAGTATTCTGATGATAATTCCTTGAGATAGTCCAGCTTGTAGTCTGTCTCCATTGCAAGGCATTTTTTTGCCCATTCTGTAATGATGAGATGCGTTTCAATATGGTGCTGCTTTAGGACCTCAAGTGTTCTAATACCATAAATGATACCCGTACTGCCAGTGATTCCCACGACTAGCTTCATGGTATCATGGAATAGTACATGATTATTTTAAGCTGTAATTGTTTTTGTGTCATGCCAGAATTGTATTTAAGAGAAAAATTACACTAGAACTACAACTAGCCTAACTAGACAGCTTTGGATGATTTGTGCGTAACACAACTAGACATGTATAGTTAGTTTTGTCCTTCGAGGATTTAACCCATAAAATGTAATTAATTTGATTTTGGTTTGGTGTGAAACGCAACTCATGGGTTTAATCCACGAGATTTTTTATTTTACAAATAATTTGATATGTGAATATAGTGTGTTTTTTCAATAAGCCGTTATATTACCATATTAGGTGATATTATCATTCATGATAAAGCGAGCCGAAATTGCCAAGATTGCCAAGAATTATTCTGATTTTAGGATTGGCGTTTTGGGAAGCCACTCTGCGCTGGAAATAATGGATGGCGCAAAGGATGAGGGCATCAGTACTGTAGTAATTTGCCAGAAAGGGCGAGACATCCCATATCGCAGATTCAAGCGAATCGCAGATGAAATTATTGTAGTTGATAATTTCCGCGACATGGGCTCTGTAAAGATGCAAAAAATGTTTGTAGACACCAATACTATCATAGTTCCACACAGGGCGCTGACTGCCTATCTTGGGTATGATACCATAGAGAACAAGTTCAAGGTTCCAATGTTTGGGAATAGAGGCCTGTTCCAGGCAGAAGAGAGGAGTTTTTCAAAAAACCAGTATTATCTATTGGAGAAATCTAAAGTTAGATATCCAAAGCTTTTCCGAGACCCAAAGAAAATCGATAGACCCGTAATAGTAAAGGTCCAGGAGAAAAAACGCAAGATGGAGCGCGCGTTTTTCACGGCATCGTCATACAAGGATTATTTGATAAAAGCCGCCGACCGAGTCAAAAAAGGCATTGTAAATCCAGAGGATCTCAAAAAGGCAAGCATTGAGGAGCTAGTAATTGGAACATACATGAATTTCAATTATTTCCACACCCCAATATCAGAACAAGTCGATTTTATCGGAATAGAGCGCAGACTGCAGACAAACCTGCATGACTTTAACGCATTGCCTGCAAAGCAACAGATGGACATTGATGTGGACATTCAAAATATAGAGGTCGGCCACACACCGGCTAGCATCAGGGAGTCACTGCTTGAAAAGGTAATAGAAATTGGAGACAAGTTTGTGGCAGGCGTCAAAAAGATCTACCCGCCGGGAATAATCGGGCCGTTCTCATTGCAGAGCGTCATAACAAAGGACTTGGAGCTAGTCGTATATGATGTGTCATTGCGGGTTCCAGGGAATCCGATTGTTGCGACCACCTCGCCATACACAAAATACCAGTACGGCCAGACATTTGGCATAGGCAGAAGAATTGCAATGGAGATAAAGCTGGCTCACGAACAGGGACGCCTATCAGAAATTCTAACTTAGTCGTTCTGTTGAAATATCCTATGCCAGTCTTAGCTTCTTTTTGACTTGGTTTGACGTATAGACACGGCCTGCTTTGATGTCTGCAATAC
>CAYOBG010000095.1:0-72 GCA_964402265.1 uncultured Candidatus Nitrosotenuis sp.
GGAATGGAAAACATGCATGGTGTAATTGTTCTTGCTGCAACAAATAGAGCAGACATGATAGACCCAGCACTG
>CAYOBG010000095.1:82-6181 GCA_964402265.1 uncultured Candidatus Nitrosotenuis sp.
GTGCAAGACAAGCATCACCATGTGTTATATTTTTCGATGAAATTGATTCCATTGCACCAATTCGAGGAGCTGGTGCAGAAACTGCAGTAACTGAACGAGTGGTAAGTCAGCTTTTAACAGAACTTGATGGAATGGAAAACATGCATGGTGTAATTGTTCTTGCTGCAACAAATCGCGCAGACATGATAGACCCAGCACTACTAAGACCAGGTCGATTTGACAAGATTATACAGATTCCAATGCCTGAAAAAGACAGCAGAAGACAGATCCTAGAAATCACTGCAAAAAGCATACCAATAGTCTCTGACAAAAACGAATTGGATTATGTCAACTTGGACAAAATTGCAGATATTACAGACGGAATGAGTGGAGCAGATGTTGCAGCCATTGCAAACACCGCAGTATCCATTGTAATTCACGAATACCTAGACAAACACCCAACAAAAGAAGAGCTTGAAAAGGCAACAACTAGTGCCAGAGTAACAATGAGGCACTTTGAGGAAGCAGTCAAAAAGGTAAAGACCCAAAAAGACCTCAAGATAGGCCAAAAGATAGCAGTTCCATACTACAGATAATCTTAAAACAACAACAAAACTAGTTTTGATAAATGTCAGAGTATCGTGGGTATTATGGAAAGGCCTTGGAGTTTCTCAAACAAAACGAGGTCAAAGTAGGCGACACCGTCAAGATAACAACAGATTCTGAACAAACGGCCACAATCATGCCAAGATATGAGCACAGTGATGATTCGCATGTTGCTGTCAAGTTCACCAGTGGATACAATGTTGGATTAGAGCTAAGCAGGATAAAAAAAATCGAATATCTTTCCAGCGCACAACCAACCCTTGAACAGGACAACACCGTCAAACAAAATTCATTATTGCCAAAGATTTTGCTTTTATCAACTGGTGGTACAATTGCAAGCAGAATTGACTACAGAACAGGCAGTGTAACACCTGCCTTGAGCGCACAGGAGCTAAATGCATCAGTGCCAGAACTAGCAGAAATAGCAAACATCGATGCCGAAGTATTATTCTCCGAATATTCTGAAAACATCACTCCAGAACACTGGATAAAAATCGCACAAAAATTGGACTCACTTGCAGAATCCACCTACAAAGGAATTTTGGTGGCGCATGGAACCGACACGATGCAATACACTGCTACATTTTTGTCGTTTGCATTAGCCGGATTTCCAAAGCCAATAGTACTTGTCGGTTCACAGAGATCATCAGATAGACCGTCATCAGACGCTGCACTCAACCTGATTGGTGCTACAAAATTCATTGCAGACTGTAATACAAATGGCGTTTTTGTTGCAATGCACAACTCTGAAAACGACGATGATACTGCATGCCATTTTGGAACACGTGTGAGAAAAAACCACACCAGTAAAAGAAATGCATTTGAAACAGTAGGTGCAAAACCCGCATTTGTCATAACGCACAACAATATAGTTCAGAATTCTTCTAGTCCATACTTTAAACAGAAAAACTATACTCCAAGGATAAATTTGAATACTAAAGTTGCGCTAGTCAAGTACCATCCAGGATATGACCCAAAACTAGTAGAGCATTTGTTGGGACAGGGTTACAAGGCAATAATTTTTGAGGGAACGGGTCTTGGACATGTTGGGAGATCAATGTATGATGTTGTAAAAAAAGCAAAGCAGACTAACGTCTTTTTGGGGATGACATCCCAATGTCTTGACGGCCAGGTAAATATGGCAATTTATGAAAGTGGAAGAGATTTGACGCATTTTGGGATAACTCCGCTATCGAACATGATCTCAGAGACTGCTCTGGTAAAAGCAATGTGGGCATTAGGTACTGATGAAAAAAACATTGAACAAATAATGCTCAAAAACATTGCAGCCGAGTTTACAGAATAAGATTTAAAGTAATTACAGATAGGTTTTGTGTGGAAGTCCAAATAGACAAGATTGGCCTAAAGGTTGGCCTGGAAATACACCAGCAGCTTGCAACAAAAAAGAAATTGTTTTGTGGGTGCAATCCAATAGAATTAGAGGATTATCCTATCCAGTTTTCAAGAAAGCTGAGATTGGCAAAAAGTGAGCTTGGTAAATACGATCCAGCCGCGCTCTTTGAATCATCCAAGTCAAAGTATATTCATTATTATGCAAATCCACAGAGCAGCTGCTTAGTTGAGCAGGATGATGAGCCCCCCCACAATCTAGACCAAGGTGCAAAAGAAACTGCTCTTATCATTGCAGCCGCATTAGATTCAAACATTTTTGATGAAGCCTATGTTATGAGAAAAATTGTAATTGATGGTTCCAACACCTCTGGCTTTCAGAGAACCATGCTAGTGTCACAAGGAGGGCATATCGAAGTTGATGGAAAAAAGGTTGGTGTCCAGACCATATGTTTAGAAGAAGATGCTGCAAAACTTCTCAAGGACACTGAGAATACAAGAGAGTTTGCGCTAGACAGATTAGGTACTCCGCTAGTGGAAATCGCACTAGAGCCAGTAAGCGGATCTCCTGCTTTTGTAAAAAAGATCGCTCTGACTCTTGGCAGACTATTACGTGTGACACGTCGGGTAACGCGCGGAATAGGATCGATCAGGCAGGACGTAAATGTTTCAGTTGCAGGCGGAGGAATAGTTGAGGTGAAAGGAGTTCAGCAGCTTGATCAGCTGGAAAAAGTCATTTTATATGAAGCAAGGCGCCAACATGGTTTGCAGTTAATAGCAGAAAAATTACAAAAAACAGATCTTGATTCCCTATCAAAAGAGCAAAGCATTGATGTAACATCATTATTTTCCAGCTCCAAATCCAAAGTTATTCAAAAATCGATCAAGGATGGCTCCATCATTAAAGCACTAGGAATTCGAAATTTTGCTGGTATGTTTGGATATGAGCCATATGAAGGAATACGACTCGGAAGAGAGCTTGGACAACAGGTGAGATTCTTTGGAATTGGCGGGATCTTTCACTCAGATGAGCTGCCAAACTATGGAATTGAGCAAAGTGATGTAGATGAGCTGCATAAATTGCTAAAACTAGAACAAAATGATGGCTTTTTCATAATTGCAGGACCAAAGGACAAGATAGAATTTGCACTAGACGCGGTGATTAATAGAATAAAAAATGCAAAAAACGGGGTTCCCGCAGAAACGCGCGCCGCAACACAGACTGGTGAAACAGTATTTCTGAGGCCAAGACCAGGATCGTCGCGAATGTATCCAGAGACCGACATTCCGCCAGTACTGGTAAGCAAAAATGAATTAGAGTTTGCAAGGAAAAACATTCCAAAATCATGGAGTGAGACCATTTTTGAGCTGCAAAAAAAATATGGCCTCAATGCACAGTTATCAGAGCAGATTTTTGATTCCGATTATTTGGAATTATTCGAATCAATCTGCACAAAATACCAAAACCCTAACTTTGTGGCGTCTGCACTATGTTCAACAATTACAAATCTTGCGAGGCAGGGATTGGATTCTGCACTATTAAAAGAAGAACATATCGCTAAAACATTTGAGCTGCTAGCTGATGACAAGATAACAAAGGAATCAGTCGAGATAATCTTTGAAAATGTAATGTCACAAAAAATAAAAACGCCTGATGAATTTGCACAAAACCAATCCACATTTGATGATAAAGAACTAGAAAAATTCCTTGATGAGTTGATTCAATCCAATATTGGAATTATACAGAAACAGGGTGTGCGCGCAAGTAGTGTGTTAATGGGCATTGCAATGAAATCGCTTCGAGGCAAAGTTTCAGGCGAAAAGATAAACAAGACACTAGAGTCAAAAATTACAAAAATATTAGAAAAATAAGAACTGCAGAAAATTAGTCTATTCTAATTTTCTTCTTCCTGTTCCTCTACCAGATGAAACGTAACGACCTTTTGATGAAGGTTTGGTTGTTTCTGGAGTATCGCCAAGTTTTCTTTTGCCAGTACCACGTCCAGATACTACGTATTCGTCAGCTGCTTTTTCCTTTAGTTTTTTCTGATATTCCTTGAATTTCTCGCCGGACCAGTTCTCGTCGTTAGAATCCGCTTCTCTTCGTGATGTACCCCTGCCGCCAACTTTGATGATTTTTCCCATTGGGACATACTAGAACTAACTATGGTTTAAAGTTGTTCATAATTTGAAATTAATTTTATGATTTATGCGGGAGGTGGGATTTGAACCCACGAACTCCTAGGAGATAAGGATCTGAACCTTACGCCGTTGACCGGGCTTGGCGACTCCCGCAAACAAGGGTTTTTGCTTCCAAAATAAAAGTCATTTAATAGCGCAAAAACAGAATAGATACCTGTTCTTAGTGGTATAGTTGGAATTCAAAGAAATTTACTGCAATAACTGCAAAAAAACACTTGGGCGATACAATGTTAGGTATTTTTCTGACGCCAAAATCGCAGAACTGATAAAATCAACACATACAGAACACTATAGGGACGGCCATCAGTTATCAATTCGAAAAGTCAACAAATGATTCAATCAAATGTTTTTCCGAGCTTTTCTAATAGCTCTTTTTGTTGCTTGTTTAGCTTACTTGGAATATCTATTACCAATCTCACGTATTGGTCTCCATGACCGCGGGAATTCATGTGCGGGAGTCCTTTGCCCTTAAGTTTTGCAATAGTGTTTGGCTGTGTTCCCTCTTCTACCTTGAGTTTTTCAGGTTTTTCAAGGGTCGGAACCTCGATTGTCTTGCCAAGACATGCGTCAACAATAGAGATTTTTGCATCATAGAAAATATCCGCCCCATCTCTTTTGAAATGTTGATGAGGTAAAACACGGACTCTAATTATTAGATCACCACTTGGGCCGCTCTGAATTGACTCACCTTCACCAGTTATGGCATAATCACCATTGTCTATTCCTGCAGGAAGATCAAATGTCAGGTGTTTTGTGCCTCTTGTTTTTCCTGTTCCCTTACATGTAGAGCAAGGCTTTGATATGAATTTGCCCTCACCATGACACTTTGAACAGGGTTGGACTGTAACAAATGTAGAAAATCCCATGTTGCGCGTAATTCGCACTTGTCCTTGACCTCTGCATCCAGGACATGTCTCAGGATGCGTTCCTGGCGCACAGCCAGAGCCATTGCATGTGTTGCAGTCGACATTCTTTTTCACATCGATTTCTAATCTTTTTCCTCGAAAAACATCATCCAGTGTTACAGTTACTTCGTGCAAAAGGTCTTGGCCTCTTTGCCTTGAAAATCCACCAAAGCCGCCACCACTTCTCCCAAACAACGACTCAAATATTGAGTCAAATCCGCCAAAGCCGAAATTAGAAAATACCTCATCAAAGTTTCCACGTGCGCCTGAGAAGATATCTTCAGTTGAGTACCTTCCCTCCACTCCAGCATGTCCGTATTGGTCGTATAGCTTTTTCTTTTCAGGATCCGATAAAACTGCATAGGCTTCAGATATTTCCTTGAAATGCTCTGCTGCCTCAGGGGACTTGTTTCTATCCGGGTGAAATTTTAGCGCAAGTTTTCTGTATTGAGATTTGATGGAATCAGGGGAATCTGATTTTGATACTCCCAGTACTTCATAATAGTCCCTTTTTGCAGACATTTCTTATTGTAATGATATCGTGAATAAATTAGCTTGTAGAGCCTGTATTCTGGGTGTTTTGCTCAGATTGGCTCGCTGACTGTTGTTCTGGGTTTGGTGGCGGGGTTGCATTTTTGTATAATTCTGTAGTTACCTCGTTGACCAGAGTTTTCAGAGCATCAAGCTTTGGTTTGATCTCTTCTGCGGTTTTATCTAGAACCTCTTTTAGATCTCTTACGGCTTCTGAGATTTTGATTCCTTGTTCTTGTGTGAGCTTGTCCTTGAGATCCTGCGTTATGAGTTTTTCAGTGGTGTAAACAAAACTTTCTGCCTCGTTTTTAATGTCAACTGATTCCTTTTTCTTTTTGTCTTCGTCTGCAAACTTTTCCGCATCTTGTTTTAGCTTGTCTATTTCTTCTTTTGAGAGTTTAGAGCCCGCCTGAATTGTGATTTTTGCTTCCTTTTTGGTGCCAAGATCCTTTGCTGTTACGTTTAGGATTCCGTTTGCATCAATATCGAACTTTACCTCAATTTGTGGAATTCCTCTTGGTGCTGG
>CAYOBG010000096.1:0-6172 GCA_964402265.1 uncultured Candidatus Nitrosotenuis sp.
TACTAAAAATCATAAAAGATCAGAAAACTAATCCAGCTGAGTAATTGGGAAAAAAAGCTGACTAGGATATCAACCAGTCAATGACACTTTCAATGTTTTTTGATTCCAGTATTATCTTGATTGGTCCGAGTGGCGATTCATCATCGTGCTCGCATATTGCAACATTGTTCACAAATGCTGCCTGCTTGTTTAGGTAAAACCACGTAGAGTTGCCATCCAGGTTTTGGTTCAGTATTTTATAGTAGATCTTTTGGGTGTGGTGGTTTTGGATGGATTCGTGAATTTTTGCAAGTGATTCTATTTCTTTTGATGTTGCGCTAAGAGAATAATTCTTGGTTTTGATCTCAGCATTGTCTATGATATTTGAGACTGCCTGCTCTACTTTTTGCGGATCTTCTGACGGATTTATCTCGCACACTACTTGTATAGTACAGTTAATCAGCGGAATCATGCAAGCCACTTTTTTATGATATCATATGAGGTCTCGATTAGCTGATCAATTGAAAGATTGTTGTTTGAAATGGTCTCGTCAGCTAGTGCGATTGATGCTGATATGCCAACGCCAATTTCCCTTGTGTCTCGCTCATCAAACATTTCTCGGTTTTGCGGATCATCTGATCGGTGTCGAGCTGAAAGAAAATTAAATCTAGTACCAGTTGATGCATGAATTGCCAAAAGTTTTACAGTTGCAATTTTCCTTAGCACATCTAGTTCCGCGTTTGATCTTACCCCGTCAATTACTACAACATCGGACTGTGAGGATATGATTTGGTCCTTGATTAATTCCGCTACTGCACCTTGCCCGTTTTTTTCTCGAAGCTCAAGCATTAGTTTGCCCAAGTTTTGCCCCGTTGGTTCCAGGTTGCGTCTTTTTGCCTCGGTGCGGACTGCATCACCCATGTTAATGCTAGAAAATCCCTTTTTTGATAAGCCTGCAGCTATTGTGGACTTGCCAGCGCCAGGCATTCCGGTAAGGCACACGATGAGTTTTGGCATGTATTGTTGCTTTTTGTGCCTAGGAAATGAAGCTACCGCAAGCCATTAAAAAGACAAAAACCCAATCTCGTAAATGCGAACCTTTGTTGCAGTAGAGATAACAGAAAATCAGGTCCTGGATTCAATCAAAAAACTGCAATCAGAAATCAAGATTTCAGCAAAGTCAGTTGAAACACACAACATGCATTTCACACTGATGTTTTTAGGCGAAATACCAGAGGATATGACAAAAAAAGTTCAAGCCCATCTGGATACAATACAGTTCTCTTCATTTGATATTAGATTCGTTGGAGTCGGGGCGTTTCCAAAACCAAAGTTTCCTAGAGTGGTCTGGGTTGGAATTGATCCAGAGGGAGGCCAAAAATTAATCGATCTTGCAAAAACAGTTGAAGAAAAGCTTGCCCCCCTTGGATTCAAAAGCGACAAGCCATTCAAGCCGCATGTTACCATATTTAGGATAAAAAACAGAACTGGAGATATTACAGACCAGCTAGCAAGACACGCCAAGGCAGAGATTGGCTCGCAAAAGGTATCATCAATCAAGTTCAAGCAAAGCGTTCTTACACCTAGTGGGCCAATCTATTCTGATATAGGAGTGGTAAATTCAAAATGAGTCAGATCTTAAAGCAGGCAGAAAAATACATCGTACCGTCTGATAAGACACAGAAAGAAAAAGATGCCATAGTAGAGCAGGTAATCAGACTGGTGCAAAAACAGGTATCCAATCACTCCCAAATAGTTGGAGTTGAAATCGTCGGTTCGTATGCAAAGGGAACTTGGCTGCCGCAAAAAGCAGACATTGATGTTTTTGTGAAATTCCAAACCAACACTCCAGAAAGGGAATTTGTAGAGATTGGAAAAAAAATAGGATTTGCAGCGCTAAAGGATTTCAAGCCATATGTCAGGTATGCGGAGCACCCGTTTGTAGAGGCGCAAATCAAGGACACCAAGGTAAACGTGGTTCCTTGCTATGACGTTCAAGAGGGAGCTTGGAAGAGCTCAGCTGACAGGTCTCCGTTTCACACAAAATTCATGATAAAATCACTATCAGCTCAGGCAAAAAACGAGGTCAGATTGCTCAAGGCCTTCCTAAAGGCAAACGACATCTATGGAGCAGAGATTGCCAAGCAGGGCTTTTCAGGCTATGTGGCAGAGGTCCTAGTGCTTAATTTCGGCTCATTTGATGGTGTAATCAAGGCAGCATCTGAGCTAAAGCAGGGCCAAATAATCGGAAAGGCAACCAAGGAATTTGATACGCCAATTGTGATAATGGATCCAATTGATCCAAACAGGAATCTAGGTGCTGCAATATCTACAGAAAACATTGGCAGGTTTGTTTTGGCATCGCGCGCGTTTTTGAAAAAGCCATCGGTTTCATTTTTTGTGCCAAAGAAAAAGATCACAAAATCAAAACCAAATCTCAAAAACGTTCTGGTATTATCATTTAGGTACAAGTATAGAAGCCCCGATATAATTTGGGGCCAAATAAAGCGCGCAGCAACATCGATTTCAACACAGATGAACCAGGCAGGCTTTACCGTATTGAGAAGATCTGCTACAATATCTGATGATACTGCGAGTCTGTTGTTTTTGCTACAGTCAAAAAAACTAGATGCATATCAGGCAAGGTTTGGGCCGGACTTTTTTGTAGCAGACCATGTGGGTAAATTCATAGCTGCTAACAAAAAGAAAAGTCATACCATGTGGGTCAATGACGATGGAAAAATTTGCTCCCTGCAAAAAAGACAAAATACCGATGCGCAAATTTTCCTAAAAAAGCTGATAAAAAACAACATAGAAAAGTCTGGCGTACCTGCCGGACTAAAATCCGAGATTAAAAAATTCAAGATCACTACAGCAAACAACGCAAAAGGCAAATCCATTAAAGAGGCTGCGCAGGAGCTGGTCTCAACAGATGAAGCGATTTTTTCCAGTAAGTGATCTAGCCAAAGAACCACATTCTACAATTCTTGGATACCCAAAGGCAACCAAGAGCCAGATCCAATCCAGAATAAAGGAGCTCAAAAAAATTGGAGTCGATGGCGTGTCATTTGAAGGCCCGATGATAATCAACAAGATTTGCGTTCTAGGCAAGGGCTACACAGGTGTAGTGGTATTGGCAAAAAGAGGTTCAAAAAAAGTCGCGTTAAAGATTCGCAGGACTGATTCCCCACGAAAGGATATGACTGGAGAGGCCACATTATTGCAGGCTGCAAATAATGTAGGCGTGGGTCCAAAGCTAATTGCAAGCAGCAAGAATTTTCTTGTGATGGAGTATTTGGATGGAAAAAAGATCTATGATTGGGTAAAAGAACTAAGCGGTAAGGGAAGTGCTGCATCACTCAAATCCACAATACGCAAGGTTCTCACTGATTGTTACAAGCTGGATTCTGCAGGCCTTGATCATGGGGAGCTAAGCAACATTACAAAGCATGTCATCGTTGGAAAATCCATTACCATGATTGACTTTGAGAGCTCAAGCCTTGAGAGAAAGGCATCCAATGTGACATCGGCTAGTCAGGCAATTTTGATTGGTTCAGGTCTTGCAAAAATGGTAAATAGAATCTACAAACTGCCGCAAAAACAAAAGATCATCTCTGCTCTCCGAAAGTACAAGGAGCTCAGAACCCAGAAAAGCTTTGACTCTGTCCTTGAGGTCCTAAAGCTGTAATTTGTCTGCGGTAAAACACCTAAGAAAGGACCGCAAGCTTGCAAAAATAATTGATCATATAGGAGATTACAATCTTACTCTGACAAAAAATCCATACCAATCCCTAGTTGAGGCAATCATCACGCAACAGCTTTCAGGAAAAGCTGCAGATTCCATTTCTAAAAGATTTAGAGAGATTTACGGAAGATTTCCAAAACCAATTGATGTTCTCAAAACATCTGATGTCAAGCTCCGCAAGGCAGGACTCTCCGGAATGAAGGTAAAGTACATCAAAGATCTCTCAAAGAGGATTGACTCTAAAGAGCTCAAGCTAGGTTCCCTGAAAAATCTTGCAGACGAGGAAATTGTTGAGGAGCTAATCCAAGTCAAGGGAATCGGTCGATGGACTGCAGAGATGTTTTTGATTTTCTCACTAGGCAGGCTTGATGTCTTGCCAGTAGGTGATCTAGGCTTGAGAAAGGGTGTTCAGAGGTTACACTCACTATCAGAGCTTCCAGAAGGGGAAGAAATCGAAAGAATTGCGGAAAAATGGAGGCCATACCGAACAGTAGCTACGTGGTATTTGTGGAAAAGCCTCAGCCAATTTGATAAGATTGGATGAATCAATAGAATGACTTTTTATTAAAAATAGCTCTTGATGTGTGATTTGCACAAGATTTTGCCATTTTTGCTGATAGTGGTATCAGTTGTTATGATCACTCTAGCTAGTACTGCAAGTGCAGAAGAAATTCCAAACTGGATTAAAAGTAAAATCAAATTATGGACACTAGATAAACTACAAGATTCAGATTTTATAGATTCCTTACTTGAGCTCAACAAACGCGATTTAATAAAATTCCAAAAGCTAAAACCGGTTCAGAATACATACGTTTTACCAAAATATGGAGACACTACATTTATCACAATATCAGGAAAGACTGGCGACTTTGGCCAAACAAGTCCTGTCTCACTAATAGTTACAAGGCCTGATGGCATACGAACAGAATACACAATACCAGTTCTTGAGAGCGGATCATATTCAACTTCAGTTCCGTTGTCTTATGACTTTCCAGCTGGAACATACGAAGTCACAATATATCATAACGGAAAAGAACTCGCACCATATTATTTTCATGTGCAAAAAAATACCGTCATTCCTAGCTGGGTAAAATCCTCTGCAAAGTGGTGGTCTGAAGGAAAAATCAGTGATCAAGATTTTACTTCTGGCATTCAGTATCTAATTGATAAAAAAATTCTAGCACTTGAAACAGTTGATATCAACAAAATAGATCCCGGCCTTGATGTTACCATTCATGGCCAAAAGGCAGTAAGACGAGGCACTACACAAAACTTGGATATCCATGTAGAAAATTTTGAAGGAAATGTGGAAGGTGCAACCGTTTTTGTTCGTGTTGAGAACTATGGAGAAGACATTCTAAAAGAGTTCAAGGGTGTGACTGATTCCAGTGGAAATTACTCTGTGTCATGGGAGCTAAGCACTGATTACACTGACATTGAGACATTTCTGGTGTATGTGGATGTCACGGATGGAATGTCATCTCAGACCAAATTATTCACATTTCAGGTGTATTGTCTTTGCGGCGAGTCAAACTGCAAGTGCAGAAACTAGAAACAGGCATCCAAGGCTTAAGGCCAACCACGGTTGTACGTTGACGACAACCCCAAACGCCTACTGCACAATACAACTGCCAAACTATTATCAGATGTGTTGTTCAGTTTGCACGCACTTGGTATCAAATTGAAAATTTTACAAGGTGGGGCCGGTGAGATTTGAACTCACGATCTCTAGCACCCCAGGCTAGCATCTTAACCAAGCTGGACTACGGCCCCTAAGAAGCACAGCCAATCGTGAAATAATTAAATCGTAGGATTACCAAATCAAGCCATGAAAATCTGTTCCATTTGTCGCAAGATTTCCGGCACAGACAATGATCATATCGACTGCCAGCAAAAGCTTCGAGTTGAAATGGAAGCAGACGATTTCAAGAAAAGCATTCCAGAAAAGCTAGACCTTATGAAAAACCCAGACGACATCCAGGCAGATCTTAAGGCGTTGATGGGTCACATGAGCAGAGAGAAGAAAAAAGACCTATAGCCATTTTTCAATTCGCTCTTTTTCGAACTTTTCCTTTTCAACCATGTGTTCTGGTGCCGGCTCATCAAGTCTTGTTACAGGATTTGGATCGGCAAACATGTCCACGTATACGTATCCAGCAGTGTCCCCCATTTCGACAAAGCATCCGCCCTTTCCATCAAAGACAGAATTGTTCTGCTCTTGTTTTATTTGTGATATGATATCTTGTGCCACTGCTATTGCCTGTCCCTCTGCAAAAATTCCTGCCTTTGGAACTGAAATCTTGTCTGTGACCATCATTGTGGTAACATCACCTATTGCATAAACAAAATCATGTCCAGTTTTGCAGTCCCGCCTGACAGGTATGTAACTGCCTTCCTGTGCCAAGCCGCACTCGTAGACTACTTTTGGTGCCCTGTGTGGAGGAACTG
>CAYOBG010000097.1:0-5992 GCA_964402265.1 uncultured Candidatus Nitrosotenuis sp.
GAAGAGTAAAGTCTGCCTTTGTCTTGGTTTGAGTTATTGAAAATGTGATTTCTGCACTAGAATCAGAAATACCAGTACTTGATACTGCAAATCCATTCCCAGATAACGTGAATGCCTTGTTTCCAGCAACTTGCGCCTCTACATCATCAAATTGTATAGCAAAGACTACGCCTAAGAGTACTGCCAAAATTACTAGATACTTCACGATATAGTCATGTCCTGATTTTGTTTATAATTTACTACTGAATTATTTTTGGCCAAGCCACAAAATTTAGTCAATTATACTAGGATTCTACTTTGGGCATTAAATTATCGCCTGCAAAGTTCTCAATCATGTAGGCTTCAATGATTCCGCCTGCGAAGAGCAAGCCAATCACTATGCCAATTTCGAT
This sequence comes from uncultured Candidatus Nitrosotenuis sp., assembly GCA_964402265.1. GTDB lineage: Archaea > Thermoproteota > Nitrososphaeria > Nitrososphaerales > Nitrosopumilaceae > Nitrosotenuis. The sequence goes on from CAYOBG010000097.1 coordinate 393, forward strand.
TACAAGCGGCTTCCATTGTTGTTTTAGTGGTGATTTTTTGAATAAGGCAATAACCAAAAGATAGCTGCGCGACATTGCAAGAGAATAAGCGGCTAACTCCATCAAACCAAACGGTGTTGCAAAGATCAGCGCAATTGGTGGGATGCTTCCCAAGAGCGGTGTTGTCGTGGCAAGTGCTGCAAACGCGAATCCAGTGGATACTGCAGAAAAGACGCCCCAACCAATCCCAAATCCCGGAATGAACATTGCAAGAGCAATCTCTACATTATGCAGAAATATTTCAGTCCCAAAGTTTTCGCCCTTGAGTGAGTCTAGCAGTTTGTTGAATTCATCCAAAAAGATTTTTGCCTCTTCTTCTGGGACCTCCATTGCGGCCCCTCCGGAAAACGCCGCAGAAAATACTGCTAGAAAGATAAAGAAAAATACGATACGTTTTTTCAACACTGTAAGTTTTTTTGCGATGAATATGAGTCTTGATTTTTGAGCAGAGTTAATTAAAACGTGGTCTGATGTGACTGTGTTTATGATTAATGATGTCGGTGCCGCACTAAATTTTGTAATAAACAAGGGATTTCAAATTCATCCAGACGCGCTAAAAATCCTAGAGCAAATTGACGTAAAGGAGCTTGAGCGAATCATAAAGCAGATAGTAAAGGAAAAGGAGCGCCAGCAGTTGTACCTGATCTCACAAAAGGATCTAGAGTCATTTTTAGGCATAAGGGAAGATGAAACCATAGAGGACAATCATGAAATTCTCTACGACCCAACACCAAAGCTTGCCTCCGCCGAAGGAGTCCAGGGGTTTACCGCTCTTTTTACAAGCCGATACACCAAGCTAAAGCGAATAATGTCAAACAGGCCTGAATCAAAAATGATCAAGCCAATTTCTACTGCCATATCGATAAAATCAAAGGAGGAGGTCTACGTGTGCGGTTTGGTAACGGAGAGGCGAACAGACAGAAATGTGACTAAAATCATCTTGGACGACCAAACCGGCATAATTGAAACCATAGTGATTGATGAGGACTTGCAGCAAATAGCGTCTGGTTTGTTAATGGACCAGTTCGTCATGGAAAAAATTGTGGCAAGCAAAAACGGCGGCTTTATTGTAAAGGACATCATTTTGCCAGACATTCCAGATCATGCCGCAAACCGATCCAAGACTGAGGTCTATGCTGTTTTTGTCTCGGATCTGCATACCGGATCAAAGTATTTTATGGAAAAAGAGTTCTCTGATATGGTTGCCTGGCTTGGCAGTCCAGATCCAATTGCAAAAAGGGTGCGATTTGTCATACTTGGAGGAGATGTGGTGGATGGAATCGGCATCTATCCAAATCAGGATAAGGAATTAGTAGCACTTGATACACACGGCCAGCTAAAGCTTCTTTTTGAAATCTTGGATAAGATACCAAAACACATCAAGGTGTTTATCGCGCCTGGAAACCACGACCCGGGAAGAAGGGCGCTTCCACAACCAGCGATTCCTGCAAAATACAGCCCGGACTTGTGGGGACGAAAAAACTTTTTCATGGTCGGCAATCCAGCCATGCTTTCCCTAAATGGGGTCAAAGTTCTGATATTTCACGGCCAGTCAGTTGATGATATTGTAAAGACTACACCTGGCCTAAGCTATGACAAGCCTGCCAAGGTAATGCAGTATTTGTTAAAAGCAAGGCACCTAAGCCCAATTTATGGAGCACAAACCCCACTTGCGCCAGAACTTGAGGACTTTATGGTAATTGATGAGGTGCCAGACATTTTCCATGCAGGCCACGTCCATGTTATAGACTTGGATCTATACAAGAATATTTTGATATTGAATTCTGGTGCATGGCAGTCACAGACTCCATTTCAGTCAGGAGTCGGTATTACACCAACACCTGCAATTGCGGTAATAGTTAACTTGAAAACCTTCAAGGTCTACACCAAAGATTTTTCTAAATAAAGTTACAGAATATCTGCCAAAATAATGTCATTTTGGAATGCTTTTTTGACGGTCTCATTTTGAATTGTTAGATTATATTTTTTTGTCCTGCCATGCATTCCTTGATGAACGATTTTGCCAGTTATTAGCCCTGAAAGTTCAATATCGCTAAGAATTTGTGTTGCTCTTCTTTGCGTGACTTCTTTTTGGCGGATTATTTTGCACAGTTCTTTGTATGAATGATATACTTCTCCAGTTGCCGCTCCATTAGTTCTCATAACTGCAACAATGAGTAATTTTTCATGTAGTGGGTATCCGTTTAACGCGGTGATTTCCTTTTCTTCTTCCATTTTTTGGGCTGCACGTCTTATGTGATCTTCGTTTACAGTGTTTGCTTGCTCTCGTTCTGCCAGCTCACCGGCAACTCGCAAAAAATCAATTGCCCTTCTTGCGTCACCGTGTTCTTGTCCTGCCATTGCAGCACATAGATTCAATGCTGCCACTTCCACAGCATTATTCATGAATGCTTCCTTGATTCTCTCTGAAAGTATTTCTTTTATTTGGTCAACAGAGTAATTTGTAAAGATTACCTCCTCCTCGCTTAAACTGCTTATTACCCTTGGATCAAGTTTTTCTTTGAAATTAAGAAGATTTGAGATTCCAATTAACGTTAATGAGCCTCCTGTTCGGAGTCTTTCGTTTGCTCTGGTAAGATTGTAAAGTATGTCCCTTCCTGTTTTTGACGCAAGTTCGGCCAAATAGTCTATCTCATCAATTACAAAGACCGCATTTATCGAATTTTGTTTTATGGTCTCTAGTATTTTTGTGAATACTATACTTATGGAAAGGCCTGTTGTTGGTAGATCTAATCCTAGTTTTGAACCAAGGCTAACCAATAATCCATAGATTGTTGCTTCATCTTTGGCATTAGCGTAGAATAGTTTGATTGGGAACTCACTGTTTTCGACTTTTTTCTCTATTTTTGAAAGCACTCTTGAAACTACAAGTGTTTTTCCCGTTCCGGGTTTGCCATAAACTAAGAGATTTGACGGTCTAGATTTTTTTAATATGGGTAAAAGAGCTTGTGTAACCTTGGCAAGTTCCTCATCCCTGTGTAGAATGACTTCAGGCTCGAATTTTGTCTGTAATACTTGGCGATTTTTAAAAAGAGAATTACCTTTAATGGCATCATCTAATAATTTGTCAACGGCATCATCATTATTCAATTACTTCACCTTATTTGTAAAAACCGAAGATAACTTCATCAAACATATCATAATTTGACCTTTTACTAGTAAGTGTAAAACCACCTGCAAAACTCCACTTGAATTTGCCTTTTTTTCTTGCTAGTTCTGGGTTTTTTCTTTCAGTTTTAATTTTCTTTAGAATTTCAACTGCTACGATCTTGTTATCCTTAACTGCTATAGCATCTGGTGATTTTCCGTGTAAATTGACAACTCGCCAGCCGTCTACTTCTAATTCTTTTATTTTCAACTTTAAGGCTTCTTCGTGTTTTTGTTTTCCAACCTTAGGCATATTTTAAAAATATACACCCCTCATTAAAAGATAGAGAGACACCATAATTTCCAATCATTGTATTAATTATTACTAATATCAATTCTAATCATATCATCATTTTTTAAAAATAAAAATTTAAAAAGAAAATGAGTGGAAGTATAGGTGTGTCTCTAGGTAGAGATGTGGGGTGGGTTTATTCACAATTAGTTAACTTGGTGTTAAGAAAAGGGGTAAAAAAGGCAAATTTGACCCCCTTATTTCGAGTCCAGGCGTGAAGGTTACCATTAACAATGTTAACGAGCCAGAATAGACCCCTTTATTTCCACTCCAAGCATGAAAATTAGCCATTTTTGGGCTTTAAGAAGTGGTGTAGCTGTTAACATGTGAATTTAGGCCAAGCGTGGGCTAGGTAGTCAACGTTCACAACGCTTCAAGTTAACAAAGATGGCCGGATCCATTCATTTGTTAACCAATTAACACGATCGATCACAAATGGCAAGAAAGAGGATTCGAATAGACCTAGAAGATTCGGATGGGGCCAAATACAACTTTAACATAGAGGGCAACATAACCCGGGACAAGGTAATCAAGATCTTTGAACTGATGAATCTCATGAATATAGAAGATCAGGAAGATGCACCTCAATTAGACTCGGTAGGTGCTAAAGTCTGGCATATTGTAGACAAGTACTTTCCAATGGGTAACTTTACCTCAAACGAGATATTAGAGAAATTTGAAGATGAATACAACGAGCCAGTCAAACTAAGCATAATTTCGACCTATTTAGCCAGGTTTAACACCAAAGGCAGAATTAACCGTCTCCGTCAGGGCAAGGCGTGGGTATATCAAATAGTCAAAATTCCTCAAAAGACTGACTAGGAAATTGTTACCCGTTTTAGTATTAAGGAATCACCTTGAAGGCTGACTTTGACATAATCGCCCTTCTGAATCCCTAAATACTTGCGAAACTGTTTTGGTATAGAGATGGTTCCAACAGCCGTGATCTTGACTAGCTCGTCATTCTCTGTTAGCATCATATTAGATTAATAATTTAATATATTTAAGATTTCTTGAATAGATAATCTAATATAAAATTTGGGTAAAATCGGGTAACATGACATCAAAAAACCAATATTGACTATACCAAAACTTAGGCCGGAATTGGTTGTTCGGTGGTACCGAGCTTGGCCTTACCCTTTTCCGTGATCCGGTAAGTGAAGGGCTTTATCTTGTTGTTCCTTTCGACATAACCTTCCTGGAAAAGCCTTTTCATGAGCCTCGATGTGTGCTCTCGACTCCTTCCTATTGTGATTTGGATGTCACGTGACGTCATTTCCCTAGTTGTGATTAATCCCAACACATGTTCTGCTATGCCATTAAAGTCCATATTGGGCATTCTTGGCTTTGAAACCGGCTTTACAGGCTCAATCTTGACCTCTTGTGGCTCTTTTCTAACTGTATCTTCCTCCTTTTTCTCCAAAACAACCTCAACCCTATCTAAAACTGGCTCTGGAGCCTCTTTTTCCTCCAAATCCAATGCATCCATACGTATTTTCATGTCAATTAACTGCCTTTCATAGTATTCCAGGCGTGACAAATAACCCGGATCTACTGTCTTTTGGGCCGAAAATGCCTTAATTTTACCATAAACCAACATACCGAAGATACCGACCACGAACGCAATAATCACATAGGCAATCACCTGAGGGTCGGGAATCTCTATTAACATCACTAAAACAACATAATCATTGTGATTTATTGTGATTGGCCAACATAATTTCACACTTTACATCAACCGAAACATCATTTACAATCACAACATTACAAAACTATAGGGACAAGAATTGTGATTCGTCACATTCCGCAGGCTTGTCGTACCAATTTATCAATGACATTCATCACTTGTTCCTCTCTTTCTGGGAAAACATCACTATCTTTTATCACAGAAATCTGCTCTGCGAGCCTAGATATCACATCAATATCATCAGGTAGTAGTATTCCTAATCCTCGAAGCAGAATTATTGAATAAAATAGACCCATCAACTTATCCCTGGATTGACCCACCTGGCGGAAATATGCTCCCTTTGAGATGTTAAAATCGAACCCGGAGAGGTTTTTCTGATTTAAAATAATTTGAATTTGTCGCTCTGTAAACAAA
>CAYOBG010000098.1:0-5898 GCA_964402265.1 uncultured Candidatus Nitrosotenuis sp.
CCAAAAATAATCAAAACGGCACTAGAGGAATCATACGACAAAGGCCTTGTCAGGTATGGCCCAGCACTTGGAATGCCACAGCTAAGAACAGTCCTTGCGCAATACGCATCAAAAAAATTCGGTTCGGACGTAAAACAAGAAAACGTTTTGGTATCACCTGGCGGACGATTCTCAGTCTTTCTTGCAATTTCCACCCTGCTAAATCCAGGTGATGAAATAATCGTAATAGAGCCGGCATGGCCTGCATATCGAGACTGTGCCACAAACGCGGGCGTAAAGGTTCGAACCATTGCAACCACACTTGAGAACAAATGGGACCCATCCATTTCCGAAATAGAGCAGACAATCAACTCCAACACAAAAATGATTGTTCTGAATTATCCAAATAATCCGACAGGAAAGGTCATCTCGCCAAAACTCCAAGACCAAATAATTGACCTTGCAAAAAAGCATGACCTCTATGTGTTAAGCGATGAGATTTACTCTGAATATGCATTCTCAGAATGGAAATCAGTTCTGACAAATAATTACAAAAAATCAATCATAACTCAATCGTTTTCAAAGTCTCACGCAATGACTGGACTGCGAATAGGCTACACAATTGCTGATCAAGGTATCATTGAAAAAATGGTAAAGCTTCAAGCATTATGCATTACAAATGTTGCAGAGCCAATCCAGTATGCTGCACTAAAGGCACTAGACGCAGACATTACAGACAATACAAAAATGGTAAAATCCAAAATCAATACCCTAGTAGAATCTGCAAAACAGATGAAGCTTGACTTTGCAGTACCAGACGGTGCCATGTATCTTTTTGTCAGGGTAAACCAGCCAGGATTTGACGGACTGGAATTTACAAACAAACTCTTAGATCATGGGGTTGCAGTTGCCCCAGGCGATGGATTTGGTAATTATAAGAACTACATCAGGATTTCGGCCTGTCAGGACGAGGACAAGCTCCGGAAAGGAATGATGATATTACATGAGGTTCTAGGGGTAGAAAGATGAGAAAATCTATCACAATTATAGGCGCGGGCGGCAAAATGGGACACTGGTTTTCCAAGTATTTTGCTTCAATTGATTATGATGTAGTAGGCTATGACTCCGAGATGCCAATTACAGAAAAAACAGTCAAAAAGGCAACATCTCTGGTTGGAGCAGTTCTTAACGCAGACATCGTACTATTGTGTACACCGACAAGGCGCACACCTGAAATCATTCGACTAATTGCAAAAGAGATGAAGCGCGGAGCTTTTCTAATAGAGATAACATCTCACAAGGCAAAGACTGCAGCCGCACTGTTAAAAATTCCATCAAAGATAAACCCAGTTTGCATTCACCCAATGTTCGGCCCTGGCGCAAAAAAGATCAAGGGTCAAAACATAATATCCATTCCAATCAAGGACGCAAAAAAAGAGCTTGCATTGGTAAGGTCATTATTTGAGGGTGCAAACTTTGTAACAATTGATGCAATAGAGCATGACAAAAAAATCGCAATCATTCTAGGCCTGACACATCTTGTTAACTTGGCATTTGCAAATATTCTATCAAAAGACGAAAAGATCTCACTAACAGAGCGTATGTCAGGTACGACATTTAAGATTCAAAAAATACTTTCAGAGAGCATCATGACAGAGTCAGCTGAGCTAATTGAGACCATAATATCAAATCCAGAAATAAGAAAGGCAGCAGAAGAATTCTGGAAAGACATTGGACGACTCCTCACAGGAATCCAAGAAGGAAAGTCAGAAGACATTAGCACATACATCAGAACAGTCCAAGAAAATCTTGCAAAGAACTCCAACTTGGAAGAATCCTACAAAAAGCTCAACACAATGATCAACGCAATTGAAAAGTAATGCGTTCAACTAAGATAGTAACCTCTTTTGTATCAAGCCAAGACAAAGTTCTCATTTTAAAGCGCAGTGAGAAGGTAAAAACCATGAAAGGCCTTTGGGGCGCAGTAAGCGGAATAATAGAAGGCAATGAAGAGCCACTAGATAGGGCAAAGATCGAAATCTATGAGGAGATTGGCGCAAAATCAGACATAATCAGGCTCATCAAGGCAGGAAAGGATCTTACCATATCATCTCCACAATATCCTGATCACCAGTGGCACATCTTTCCGTTTTTGTTTGAGATGCAGACAACAAAGATTTCCCTAAACTGGGAGAACAGCTCCTACAAGTGGATAAAGCCAGAAGAGATTGGCCAGTACAAAACAGTGCCAAGTCTTGATGAAGTATTATTCAACTTGCTGTAGATTTTCGTTTTCTTTAACGTATTTTCTTTGTTGCGGCAACATCAGGTATACACATGCACCACCGCACATCGTACATGGCACGTTATTGCCGGTGTGTTGACCGGTTCGATTGTGAATTCGTGCAGCTTCCTCAGGATCTATTGATAGTGCGATTTGTTTTTCCCAGTCAAGTGTTCGCCTGGCCTCTGTCATCTTGGTATCCCAGACTATGGCCTTGTCTCGAAGTTTTACTAGGTCTCCTGCATGTGCTGCAATTCTGTATGCGATTAGGCCCTGGCGTACCTCTTGCGCATTTGGCAAGGCCAAGTGTTCTGCAGGGGTAAGATAGCATAAAAGGTCAACTCCTTCACTTGCCGCAATTGCAGCACCTATTGCACTGGATATGTGATCATACCCTGATGCAATATCAGTTACTAGTGGTCCCAGAACATAATACGGGACATCACCGATTAGCGATTTTGCAAGTCTTACGTTTGCTGCTACCTCGTTTAATGGTACATGTCCAGGCCCTTCCACCATCACCTGTACGTCTTGTTCGTGTGCTTGTTTTGTTAGACGTGAGATGTTGATCATTTCCTGTACTTGGAGCTCATCATGAGAGTCCAGAATCGAGCCAGGTCGAAGTGCATCACCGAGACTAAATGTTACGTCGTATTTTTTTGCAATTTCCATCAGATAATCATAATGAGTAATGTACGGGTTTTCCTTGTCATATTTTAGCATCCAAGCAGCAGTAATTGTTCCGCCCTTGCTCACAACTCCACCATATCGCTGAACTTTGAGGATTCGCTTTGCAATCTCTTTTGTTATTCCGGAATGAATCGTGGTGTAATCTACGCCGTCTTTTGCATTGTTCTCAAAGGCGTTGATGTAGTCGTCTTCTGTGATGTCTAGTGGATTTTTGTGCTTTTCCACACCAAGATTGTACGCTTCATAGATTGGAACTGTACCAAATGTTATTGGTGCTGCCTCAAGTAATGCACGCCTGATTGCGCCAACGTCTCCGCCATCGGAAAGATCCATAATAGTATCAGCGTGGTGCTTTACTGCCATCTTTGCCTTGTCGATTTCTTCGTTGAGATCCACCTTTAGTGTGGAGGTACCAATGTTGACATTGACTTTGGTTTTGAGGCCCTTGCCAATTCCAACTCGATGAACCTTTTGCGACCTTGCATTGTTTGCAGGTATGATAATAGAGCCAGTTGCCATCCTTGATCGTAGCCATTCAACGCTTACGCCCTCATCTTTTGCCACCTGTTTCATTTCGTCAGTTGTGATTCCTCGTCTAGCTGCGGCAAGCTGGGTTCCCATGATACCATTATGGCGTCTCTAGATTTAAACAGTAGGAGAAAAATTTGAGTTTGTTAAATAGCGTCACAATTCACACAAATACTATTACCTAAGAATTTGTACAAATTCTCATGAATGTTTTGGCAATAGGCGGGTCTGACCCATCATCTGGTGCAGGGATTCAATCAGAGGTAAAAGCCGCAGCCGCACTTGGCGTGAATTGTTTTTCTGTAATCACTGCAATTACTGCCCAAAATTCAAAAAGATTTACTCTAGCTGAATCTGTTTCGGAAAGATCAGTAGGGGAACAGATTGATGCAATATTTTCAGATTTTGATGTGGATGTAATCACAATTGGAATGGTATATGATCATAACGTGATAAGAAAAATTCACTCAAAACTAAAGAATACAAAAATTCCAATAGTGTTAGACCCAGTCATAAGATCAACTACGGGTGGAGTTTTGCTCAAAAAAGAAGCCATAACTGCGCTCAAAAAGTTCCTGATTCCGATTTCTCACACCATTACGCCCAATGTCAGTGAAGCAGAGATGCTTTCAGGCGTAAAAATCAGAAAATATGATGACCTACTCAAGGCAATACAAGCACTTGGTGCAAAAAACGTCATAATAACTGGCCATACCTTTGAGAAAGGCAAGATTAGTGATTTTGTATACGAAAACGGCAAACATCAATCCATTTCAGGCAAAAAAATACTTGGACAAAACCACGGGAGTGGATGCAATTTTGCAATTTCACTTGCATATTCAATTGCACAAAAAAAGAATCTGGTCGAGGCAGTCAGATTTGCAAAACAATTCACATATGACGCAATTTTATCAGCTCAGAGTCTTGGTAGCGGAGTCAAAATAACAAATCCAAAAAAAGACAAAATAAAATCCGAGCTTGAATCAGCAATCACACAATTCGAATATCTCAAAAATATTCATCAGCTAATTCCTGAATGCCAGACAAATTTTGTCTTTGCAAAGCCAAACTCAAAGTCAACTAATGATATAGTCGGAGTATTGGGCAGAATCGTAAAGACTGGCAATACTGTAAAAACAGCTGGTACCCTAGAGTATGGTGGCTCAAAGCATGTTGCTACTGCAGTTCTGACAATGCAGAAAAAATTTCCTCAGACAAGATCTGCACTCAACATAAGATACAGTCAAGACTTGGTAAAAAAATTTGAAAAATCCATGGCTTCCATTTCACATTACAACAGGATCAAAGAGCCAAAAACAAACAAAATTAGAGAAAACTCTTCCATTTCTTGGGGGATACACGAGGCAATCAAAAGATCGTCCACCCCGCCGGACATCATTTATCACAAGGGCGATTTTGGAAAAGAGCCAATGATAATCGTATTTGGGACTAGTCCATCCCAAGTGCTGGACAAGATTTCAAAAATTCTCTGACACATAATGCAAGGATCTTTGCATAATTGAGCATAAATACTCCATATAGTCATCTAGTCTCGTGAAAGCAGTAATCCTGGCAGGCGGCCTAGGAACAAGGCTCCAACCATACACGACATTTCTGCCAAAGCCAATGCTGCCATTGGGCGAAAAACCACTCTTGGAGCACCTAATAGACTGGCTTAGGCGCAACAAGGTAGACGAGATAGTACTTTGTGTAAGCTATTTGAGAAAAACAATCGAGGATTATTTTGAGGATGGAAACAGGTTTGGAGTCAAAATAGAATATGCAGTAGCTGACAAGCCACTTGCAACTGCGGGTCAGCTAAAGACTGCCGAGTCGCTAGTAGATGAAACATTTGTCTGCGTGTACGGTGATTCTGTTTTTAATTTTGATTTGAAAAAAATGATCTCACAGCACAAGACAAAAAAATCATTTATCACAATGAGTCTTCACCAGTACAAGACCAACCTCAAATACGGAGTAATTGAGACTACCAAATCAGGTAAGGTCACAGCATGGAATGAAAAGCCAGAGATCAAGGCAAACATCAACATTGGATGTTATGTCATGGAGCCAGGCGTGTTCTCGTACATTCCACAAAACAAGCCATATGGAATGGATGATGTGATAAAAAAGGCGCTAGCAAAGAAAAAGGACGTCGGCAGTTTCATCATAAAAAATGGCTTTATCGATATTGGCGACAAGGCTTCCTACAAAAAGGCATATCAAGAATTCAGAGAAAAGCTCGGCAAGATTTAATGTCTGAAATTACAGTTAGAAAAATAATCGAGTCGGATCTGGACAATGGATTCTTAGAGTCACTTGATTCCCTGCGCCAAGCAAGCAATATCGATAGAAAAAAGGCACAAGAGATCCTAAAAAAAATCAGCCAAAATCAAAACCATGCAATTTTTGTTGCC
>CAYOBG010000099.1:0-5856 GCA_964402265.1 uncultured Candidatus Nitrosotenuis sp.
ATTAACAAAACAAAGGCATACAAAATAGCAGTCGATGTCCCGACCGGACTAAACCCAGACACGGGTGAAACTGCAGACAAGTACGTCACGGCAGACATGACTGTGACATTTCATAAAATGAAGCGAGGCATACCAAAAAGAAAAGACCTCTGTGGAGCATTGTTTGTTGAAAAAATTGGAATTCCTCCGGAAGCCGAAGTCGGTGTACTATGAAAGTCCATCAGATACAAGTAGGCAACATGCAAAATTTCACCTACATTGTAGAGGATGAAGATACAAGTGAGGCAATAATCGTGGATCCGTCATGGGATCTTGACGAAATAATGCGAGTCATACAAAAAAACAATCTCAAAATAAAATATATCGTAAACACACATCATCATTTTGATCACACCATAGGAAACGACACAATCAAAAACCAAACAAGTGCGCCAATCTTACAATACAAGACTTCTACCATAAAGCACGACATCGAAGTCTCTGACGGTGACAAAATCATATTTGGGAATTCTACCCTTACGGTAATTCACACGCCAGGTCACTCAAAGGACAGCATGTGTCTTGTGGGTGATGGCAAGCTTTTTTCAGGTGATACATTATTTGTTGGAACGTGCGGACGGGTCGACTTGCCTGGTGGGGATGCAAGAGAATTGTATCACAGCCTAGTGGATATCTTGAGAAAAATGGATGACACGTTACTGATGTATCCTGGTCATAACTATGGCTCAACTCCGACGTCATCACTAGGTACACAAAAGAAAATGAATTTTGTAATGCAGCCAAGAACAGAAGCAGAGTTTTTAGAAATAATGGGTATTGGCTAATTGCACAAAGACATTGATGTTTTTGTCGAAAAGCAAAGGGGAGAGAGATTCATGGACAGTCTGGAAAAAAAACAGTTTCTCTTCTCACTGGTAATATCATACACTGAAACGTGTACCATCCCTGGAATCACAGTGGCTGGCAAGACTCCCGAAGTGCTACCATACACGTCACCAGCCGACGCAGAATTCTTGAATTTTGGATATTGCAGATGCATAGATGCAATTCCGATGACGCCTGATGGCAAACCAACGCCAGCGCTTTTGACAAAAACCGCACTGGAATCAGCAAGCATTCCAAATGTTGTGATAAATGCCGGAAGCAAAATTTCTCCACAGCTGCCATGCTTTGAGACTGGCCTACCATATGGCAAAAACATCACACTAGAGCCTGCAATGTCACTTGATGACGTGACTCGTGCAGTTGAATATGGAAGAATGATTGGCAGAAGTCTGGGCTCTACTACTGACTGTTTGGTAATTGGCGAGAGCATTCCTGGTGGTACTACTACTGCCCAGACTGTTCTTACCTCCCTTGGAATAAATGGCATGGTGAGTAGTAGTATGCCAAATAATCCTCAATCTCTAAAACAAAAAATAGCAAACGATGTCTCAAAAAGAACTGATTCAAAAAATCAGTTTGACATTGTTGCAAATGGAGGTGACCCAATGATTCCAACGGTGGCTGGAATTCTAAGTACTGCATCTGCCCAGACAAAGGTCATCTTGGCAGGAGGAACACAGATGGCAGCAGTTTTGTCATTTGGCAAAATCACTGGATATCACAAAGACAATGTTGCGCTAGCTACTACGTCATATGTTACCAATGACTCTACTGCAAATTTGGTGGAGATGATTTCTCAAATAGACCAAATTCCTGTATTTTCAGTAAGACTTGGACTGGGTAATTCCAAAATTGATGGGCTCAGGGCATTTGCGGATGGGTTTGTAAAGGAAGGAGTAGGAGCTGGTGGGGCATCGCTTGCTGCAATGCTAAAGATTGGAATTGATTCAGAACAGTTGCTGAGCCTAACAGAAAAACAATATCGAGATATTATTTCACTGTAACCGATTTTGCCAGATTTCTTGGATAGTCAGGATCCGTGTTCTTTTCAACTGCGGAATAATATGATAGTAGCTGGATAGGAATTATCTCAACTAGTGGATATAGTGCGTCATCTATGGTTGGGATTTCAATCCAGTGGTCATACACGTCGCTTTGCTTATCAGAAATTCCGATGATTTTTGCACCACGCGCCTTTATCTCTCGAGCGCTAGTGAGGGTGTCATTGTAGGTAAAGTCATTTGGATTAATTATCACCACATAGACACTAGAGTCCATTAGTGCAAGCGGCCCGTGCTTTAGCTCACCTCCCGGAATTCCTTCTGCATGAATGTATGATAGCTCTTTTAGCTTTAGTGCAGACTCTGAAGCAATCGGATAGTGAACTGCCCTTCCTAGAATGTAGATGTCTTGTACGTCTTTGAGCTCCTTTGCTATCTCTTTGATCTTTGTGTGATCAGCTAAAACCTTGGAGATTGCCTGTGAAATCTTGGAATTATCTAGGTTGATGCATCCATCGCAGAGCTTTCTTGCAATTTTGTATATGATGCTAAGCTGTGCAGTAAAGCTCTTTGTTGCCGCAACTCCTATCTCCGGACCACATCCCATTCCTATAACAACTGATGACTCTTGTGCAAGAGAAGACGTCAAAATATTCACAATTGATAGAATCTTGGCATTTGCCTTTTTTGCAATCTTTACTGCTTCCAATACATCTGCACTCTCACCGCTTTGCGATATTGCAATTAAAATGGAATTGGGTTCTATGGTATCTGGCGTAAATGATAATTCACTTGATATTATTGGCTCTACCTTGATTTTTGCATATTTTTGCCACAGATATTTTGCAACTAGTGCTGCGTTGTAGCTAGTGCCGCTTCCGGTAATGTAGATGCTTCTTGCATGCTTGATGAAATCAGTTGCAGTGTTTATTGCATCAGATGACTTTTCGCCTGCTTGAATTATCGTGTCAGGCTGCTCTGAGATCTCTTTTAGCGTAAAATGCGCATAGTCTCCTTTGTATACATCTGCAAATTCCTTTGAGACTTTTGTTACTTGGTGCTTTACTGCATTACCGTCAAAATCATAAATCTGAATTCCAATTCTGTCCAGCATGACAAGCTCGCCATTATCCAAGTAAATCGCATCATCTGTTTTTTCAATAAATCCCAAGACATCACTTGATAGGAAGAATCCGTTCTTGCCAATTCCAATTATTAGTGGTTCGTGATATCTGGCAGCTGATAGCATTCCGTTTTCAAACATTGCAACAAATGCATAATGTCCCTTTAGCCTTGATACAGTTCTAATCATGGACTGTTTTACGTCATGGACCTGATCATAGTTGAACTGTAAGAGATTTGCAATCACTTCGCTGTCTGTCTGGCTTTTGAACTGATAACCTCTTGCCTCAAGATCCGCTTTTAGCTCTTCATAGTTTTCTATAATTCCGTTATGTACAATTGCGATTTTGCCTGAGCTGCTGGGATGTGGGTGGGCGTTTGTGTCTGTGACGTTTCCATGTGTTGCCCATCTGGTATGGCCTATTCCAATATGTCCTGGTAAGTTGTCAAGGTGTAGTGCGTTGTTTACCTCGTTTACCTTTCCGACCCCTTTTTTGACTAGAATGTCTTGGTCGGACTTTGTGGCAACACCGACACTGTCGTATCCACGATATTCCATTCGTTTGAGGCCTTTGACTAGAATTGGCGCTGCAGGACCATCGCCATAATAGCCGATAATAGAACACATTTTCTGTAATTAATCTAGTAATTCAGGTATTTAGAGATAGTCTAACAATTATTCAGTGGCTGGGGCTTCAGTTGCTGTCGCAGGCTCTGAAGCGGCCGTTTCTGTTGTTTCTGGCTCTGGGGCTGGCGCGTTTTGAATCTTGAATTTTGGTGATAGCTGAATTTGGTCTTCCTCTTTTACATTTACGATATAGGATGGTACAGTGATTACTCTATCAACAATTGTGATGTGGCCGTGAACGATTGCCTGTCTTGCTTGGTATGGTGTCTTGAAGGAGAACTTTCTTTGTACCATAGTTTGCAGTCTGCGGTCAAGCAAGTTGTTTACTCCCAAATTTAAAACATCATCAAGTGTTGCATCTTCTTTTACAAGGCCGATTCTTGCAAGTGACTTCATCAAGACTGGTTCTTTTTGCTGTCTTACTTCTTGTCTGAGTGCTAGTAATGATCTTGCTTGGTGTCTTACTCTGGATAGTTCAGTTCTTGCTTTCCAGAGCTCTCGTTTGTTTTTGAGGCCGTATGTACCGAGTGTGTTAAGATCCTCCATCATGAAATCATAGTTCAGTGGACGTTTTGGTTTTCTCCAGATTCGATTTGGATACTTTGGATCTCCCATTCACAATCCCTCTATTTCTTTGGTGCCGCAGCTGGTTTTCCTGCTGGGGCTGCCGCTGGTTTAGCTGCTGGCGCTGCTCCTTTTGCTGGTGCAGCAGCTGCTGGTGCAGCTCCGGCCGCTGGAGCAGCTGCTTCAGCTCCTGGTGCTGCTGGTGCAGCTCCGGCAGGCAATACTTTGCCTCCCTTCTTGACACCAACTGATGCTCCCTTTCGTCCGGTGGTTCGAGTTCTTTGTCCTCTGACCTTTAATCCATAAGTGTGACGGAAACCTCTCCAACTGTTTGAGAGTTTTTCTCTTTCAATATCTGTTCTTACTGTAAATGCAACGTCTGATGTGATAAGATGAGTAGTTGCTCCTGTTTCGACATCCTTTCTTCTATTGAATAACCAAGATGGGAATTTTATTGATACTGGGTCTTTGAGTGTTTTCTCAATTGACTCTACTTGGGCCTCTGTAAGAAAGCCAATGTTGCTGTTTGGGTCCAAGCCTAGTGCCCCAATTACTGCATTGGCAAAATTATAGCCCACGCCTTTGATTTGGGTTAGGCCTACTGAGAGCTTTTTGTCTCCCGGAATGTCCTTTCCGACAACTCTTACAATGTGCCTATAGTCTTGTGCTGACAAGTATTGGGAAATCCAATCGACCCCGATAAAAACCCTGCCTTGCCAAAAGAGAATCGTTCAGTAATATTATTACATTAAACAGAGCTAAAGGGTATTGGTTTGGAAGCCACGCAACTAGTGAAAAGGTGTTTTAGCTCAGATCCAAAATATACTCAGATCAAGGCAGGACTGCCAGAAGATTATACCAGCGTCAAAACAATCAGGGATCTGCTAGAGATTAACTACAAGCTAGTTGAGGCAAAAGAGCAGCTTAGAAGAAATCTCATCTCTGTGATGAAGTCTGGCGGCCAGAAATATCCCGGTATAATTGGATATGATGATGATGTCGGACCGGCACTAGATCGTGCCATTTTATCATGTCATGACATATTTTTGATTGGGCAGATTGGCCAGGCAAAGACAAGACTAGTCGAGGTAATTGCAAAACATCTCTTATCGCCAATCCCAGTAATTGATGGCTCCATAACAAACGACTCACCGATGGATCTGCCGGAAAATGATCTGATGTCATTGCTAGAAGGACAAGAGCCAAGTCATGCATCACCCAAGTTTTACATCAGTCCTGAAAGCTCGCAAAAAATTCTTGATAATAATCTAGATACCAAAATAGTCTGGATTGAAGGAAAGGACAGATTCCGCTATGTTTTGGCAACCCCTGACATTTCAGTCAAGGACTTGGTTGGATACATTGACGCAATCAAGGTGGCAAAAAAAGGAGTTGAAATGTTTAGAATTGATTCGTATTCACCGGGACAACTACTCCAAGCAAAGCACGGAATATTTTGCATTGATGAGCTACCTGTGCTTGATCCAAGAAAGCAGGTCGCGTTACTGTCAGTACTTCAGGAGGGAAAATACACAACGGGATCATATCCTGTGACATTTGAGCCAAAGACTGCGTTTTTTGCAACCGCAAACCCAATCGATTATACTCACTCTGGCAAAATAATCGAGCCTCTATACGACAGGCTAAAGAGCCACA
>CAYOBG010000100.1:0-5699 GCA_964402265.1 uncultured Candidatus Nitrosotenuis sp.
TCATAGCATGGAGAATTGCAACGTATCAGCTTCCAATCCCAATTGTGTGGTTTTTGCTAATGAAGATGGCTTTGCGTAAGTATCAGAAGCCCGTTGAATAGAAAGATAAGCGTTTTTGAGATATAAATTAAAACTCTTGTTTATGTAGCAAAAATACTTTGAAGAGATAAAGATTTTATTTACATGACTAAAATATTCATGTTGAAAAAATTTTGGGCGATTATCTGTCTTGTTTTTTTATTTTCTGTGAATTCAAGCTTTGCAGATTCTACTGATAATTTAACTGAGATACAAAATCAAATATCACAAATGAGAGATGAATTACTAATTCATCATAAATTAACTTCTATTGAATCAAATTATCTAACCGTGATTGGTATTATTGTTTCTCTTGTTCTATCTACTTTTGCATCTATTCAAGCAACAATAGATCAAAGAAAAACAAAAAAATTTGTCCAACGAGAGAGATTTCTTCAAGAGGCTAATCTAGCTTATAACACAAATGACTTTGAAAATGCAAAAAAGGCATATGATAAAGCATTAGAAAAAGATCCAAATGACATTAGTATTTTACTCATGGCTGGAAATTCCTTATCATATCTGCATAGATATGATGATGCTATCTCTTACTATGATAGAATCTTAAAGATTGATCCAACGTATGAAAGAGCTTTGAATAATAAAGGAACAGTACTAGCAGAATTGGGAAATCACGATACAGCATTAGAATATTATGAGAAAGCAAATGAACAAAATCCCAATTACGCTGATACACTAAATAATATTGGTACTTCATATCTTAATCATAAGAAAGATTACAAAAAATCTTTGGAATATTTTGATAAATCACTACGTATAGAACCAAAGGATATTCTTTCGCTTATGAATAAAGCAATTGCATTAAATAATTTAAAATTATTTGATGATGCAGAATCCGTTTGTAATCTTGCAATATTATCTCAAAAAGGACAACCTAAGCTCAGCCCATCTATACACGTATTATAACTGAAAAAGGCGTTTCTTTATTTAACAAATTACAATATGAGGAAGCTTTATCATGTTTTGAAAAAGCACTCAAAATTGATCCATCTAATGATATTGCACTAGCAAACAAGGCTGATACTTTAGTAAAAATAGAAAAAAATAGTGAGGCTTTACTAGTTTTAGACGAATATCTAATCACAAATCCAAGTGATGAGAAAGCATTAAACAATAAAGGAGTAATCTTATCTAAATTAGGTAAACATGATGATGCGATAAAATGTTTTGATAATGTAACAAATATCAATCCAGATTACATTCATGCCTTATTTAATAAAGCAATATCTTTAATGCAATTAAAAAAATATTCAGATGCTGAGATTCTTTACAAAAAATTAATTCTGATTGAACCAAATGATTTTGCAGCTTTAAACAATCTTGCATTTGCATTATCAAAATTAAATAAGTTTGAGGAATCAATAATATTTTTTAGTAAATCTCTTAAACTTCAACCTAAAAATTTGAACGTGATAAACGGATTAGCTAATTGTCTTATTGAAACAAATTATCTATCAGAGGCAGAAGAATGCATAAACATTGCATTAGAGATTCAGCCTGCAAACATAGACACGTTAAGAAATCAAATTCACTTATTTCAAGTTAAAAATGACTTAGATAATTTAGAAAAGACTTACGACAAAATTCTTAAAATTAACCCAAAAGATGTTTTTGCTCTTGGTGCAAAGAGCAATTTAGCATTACAAAAAGGTGAATTAGATAAAGCAATTTCACTTCAAAACAGAATTCTCGCTGATAATCCTAATGATACAACTGCATTAAATAATAAAGGAATTGCGTTATTACAATTAGGAAAACATGAGGAAGCTATCGAAAATTGCTTTGATGTCGTATTATTGAAAAATCCACGAAATTTTAATTCGTTATTTAATAAAGGAATCGCTCTTCAAGCAATTGGTAAACAAAAGAACGCAATAGAATGTTTTGATAATGCATTATCAGTTAAACTAAATGATGTTGAAGCAATGTTTTACAAAGGTGTTTCATATTCTCTTCTGCAAAATCATCAAGAAGCGTTGGATGAATACAACAAAGTATTATCAATTCAATCGGATCATGTATTTGCTTTGTTTAATGCAAGCGGTGCATTATTAAAATTAAAAAAATATCCTGAATCATTTGAATATTGGCAACGATATATGAGAGTTAAACATTTGATGAATGTTCGGATTATCAATAATAAGATAATTTGGTGAATAATTCTCTTAACCTGAAATCAATATTTTTCTACTAATGTAAGACGTGTAATTCCTTTTAGAAAATCAGCAAGTTTCAAGTAGAAAACAATAATTACGAAACTATCTCTCTTCCATAAGTAGAATGATAAAATAGTATAATTTTGAAATAGAATTTCAATCCTGTTATATCATAAAATATGATAGAAACCAACTTATCTTTCAGATCTGATTTTACAAAACATGTCGTTCAAGGACAAAATTGTAGTCATTACTGGTGCATCAAGTGGCATTGGTAGGGAATCTGCAATCGAGTTTGCAAAAAAAGGCGTCAAGCTTGTCTTGGTATCAAGAAGAAAGGAAAAGCTAGACGAACTAGAAAACATTCTAGCCAAATTCAACACAGAAGTACTAGCTATATCATGCGATGTCTCCAACAAGGATCAAGTCAAAAAAATGAGTGACCAAGTCCTAGAACAATATGGCAAAATCGACATTCTAGTAAACAATGCAGGTTTTGCCATCTATGGAACAGTATCAGACCTTACCATAGAAGAAATAGAATCTCAAATGAATACGAATTATTTTGGGATGGTGTACTGCACGAAAAACTTTCTTCCAACATTTCAAAAGCAAAACTCAGGACACATTGTTAATGTCGCATCAGTTGCAGCCTCCTTCGGACTGCCTGGTATTGCATCATACTGCGCATCAAAGTTTGCGATGCTTGGCTTCTCTGAAGGCCTAAAACATGAGCTACACGGAACCAAAATCGGAGTAACTGTCGTTAGTCCTATAATGGTCAAGACAAATTTCTTTGATCACGAGTCTTTTGAGAAAATGCCAAAATATTCCCCAACAGCACTAGACCCAAAGACCGTTGCAAAGGCAGTTCTCGCAGCATCTCAATCCTCACGACTTGAAATCATTGTACCAAATATAGTCCGAATTGCAGTCTCGGCAAAGCACGTTATTCCATTTATAGTAAATCCACTCATGGGCGCAGCATTTAGAAAATTACAAAGATAATTCTATTCTTCTGACTCATCAGCTGTACCATCTTCAGATGATACATCAACTAGTGTGAGCTTTTCCAGCTCAAACTGGTAAATAGCTGACATTTCAATTTCCTTTTCCTTTTTCAAAAACTCGACTGTTTTCTTTGCAAGCGGGGCCTTTAGCATACTAATTCCAAATTCATACACCACACCAGTCTGACATTCAGCTGCCTTGACGTTTTTTGGCAGATCCAGAGTCACAATGTGCCTACCATCCTCTACAGCCTCGTACAATTGAGCATCAATTTTCTCATCATCCAAATACACTTCTAAAATGTAGCCCATTCTGGTCAGTACTTCAGGTTTTGAGAATTTCGCGTTTTTTATGTCATCTAAAACCCAGTCTGGGAGCTCGTCCTTCTTTTTCACCATCAGGCCTCACACGCTATATCTTGTCTTTTTTGCTTTTTTGCCACCAATCAAGATAGTCATAATGCTTGTCCTCTTTAGTTGGGTCACGTCTGTTAACTTTTTCACGGATATCACCGACTTGCTCTCGCGTGGCATAAAGGCCACATCTTTTGCAGATGTAGTGTTTGGTTACTGGGTCAAATTTCATAGGCACCTCGATTTGCTCTATGAGTTTTTGGAGTCCTTCTTGGCTTCCACTGGCAGTTTCTCGCTCAATTACTGCCTTGCGTTCTCTTGCTACACATTCCGGGCAATTAACCAATGAATCTGCCAGATAATTTTTCCATAAAAGCGTTCGCACTGATCGAGTGAAATCTGGTACACGGATTATGTCATCATCCCTTTCGGTCATTTCGCCCATCGAAATACCGTGTACCAGACTATTCTGGTACGATCAAAAAAGCTATTATCTTTTATCTTGTACCATTTCGGATGCAAGCTTGGCAGTAGCCCTTGCCCCATTTGCTACAAAGTTTTCCTGGAATCGTATGATGGATTCCTCAAATGTATTGTAATTCTCCTTGATGCGCATAATCCCCAATATGACCTGCTTGGTGTTATTTGCCAGAATCCCGAGCTTGTGCTCGTGTGCCCACTGAATCTGGTTTGTCTGCTCGTCATATACTGGAATGCCAATTATTGGCTTGCCCCTCACCCCAATAATTTCACCCATTACCGTATGGGAGCCATTAATGACTGCATAATCGCATTGTTCTAGTGTGGTTTCCTTCTCAGATTCCGACAAAAACCCAACATCGATCTGAATCCACTCAATTTCCTTCTCCAGTGCCTCTGATATAGAGTATGATTTCCCATCAATCCCCCTTACTCTATCTATAGTATGATCTGCTGTGGCATGAGAGATTATCCTTTTCTCTGCCTTCATCTGCTCTGATGCAAAAACGATTTCATATTTCCTACCGGTGACATCATTAGTGGACTTGTTTCCGGTTCGCATCCAGTAGCCGAACTTGTTCCCGTCGATGAGTTTTTCCAAGTCAGATTTCACACCGTTTGATCTCTTTTTGTCAGATGCGAAATGGCCAGCATATACCACCTTTTCCTTTATTTTTTCAGGAAAATTCAGGTTATACTCACATATGGTATAGGGAGGAGGCGAATCAGCTACTACGATTTTTGTCGCCTTTGCAATCTGTTTTGCAACAAATAAAACCCCGGGATAAAAGTAAAACCTGGACTTCCAAAGTCTTGGCCTGAACTGGTTTGTGATGAATATGGACGGAATGTTTCTGTTTTTTGCCAAAATGTTTGGGCCCATATCGCCGTCATTTATGACCAGATCAAATTTCTGCGAATCAAACAGCGCCCGCTCCTTTCTCAAGTAACTTGCAACCTGCGTTACCACGGGTCTATTCCCGCGTATTGGAAGTATGGTGTTAATCATTGACATAAACACGTCAGGCCCATATTTTCCGTCAATTGGGGTCGGCATGAGCATTTCATGCACGTTTTCTTTTGGGAATTTTTTCAATAGTTTTTGATAAATCTCATCCTTGCTGGAATAATGAGCCTCAAAATCTTTGATAAAGTTTGGAAGCTCCTCATTTAATGACATCATTCGGGAATAATGCCCGTTTCCCCACGAATAGATGAACTGGCCTATCTTCACGGTTTCACATCAAAATGAGTACAATAAATTTTCAGTGATTTATCGAATCCAAAATGTCATGAATGTTATTTGGGCCAATCCGAACCGTTACTGACTGTTTGCTCTTTACAGCCTTTAGCACCAAACCAGAAACATCAAGGCTGGCTTTAGCAAATTTCAACACACCAAATTTTTCAATTCTGGACAGGTATTTCCCAAGGCCTATTTCCTTTGCCGTATTTATGATAGAATCATCAAGGCCTGCAAGTGCTACCCATGGTATGAGCTTGTTCCTTGATACTATGGAGAGGTTTTGCTCAATTAGCCACAAAGGAAATGCAAGTGGTGATAATGCCAAGCAAATTTTCTGAATCTTTTCTTTTTTTG
>CAYOBG010000101.1:0-5659 GCA_964402265.1 uncultured Candidatus Nitrosotenuis sp.
CCAATATACTAGTACCATACAGGAACTAGGTGTGGCATACCACGAGAATCAATTGTGGCTAGATGCAAAATTTTCTGTTTTCTCAGGAATGTCTCTTTAAGCATATTTTTTTCTAAATCCCCAAAATATCAAAAACCCGCCAAAAGCAAACATCCCAAGCGAAACTTTCTCATTTGTAATTTCGGAATTTATCATAAAATCCAAGACAAATTCAGGACTCCAAATTATCAAATTCTGAACAATCACTATTGCACCAACTACGATGAATAAAACCCCCATAGCAGAATACCAATTTCTGCCCCGTCGTGGATGATACTCACTCATTAGAGTATTTTGATTCCTGGATTTTTCAGCTTGTTCTTAATCATGGCATTGAGCAAAAGCGGCGTTGCAATCTCTGTTAGATATGCCAATGAACCAGAACCTAAAAAGATTGATCTCAAGCCACTAATCTCTGAAATTAGGCCATTTACCACATCAATTGACTCCTTGTCATCACCACAAACAAAAATATCATAATCTAATGTATAATTGGGATCAACTAACTTCTTTTCCGATATGACATGAAATGCAGAAACAACCTTGTTTTTATTCTTCATGTATTTCTGCACCAGTTGATGCGAGAACGGTTTGTTTTCTTTTAGTGGAATGAATTCAAAACCAATGTCTGTTTTTACCATCGGAACAATTGGAGATATCACAGTGCAGTTATCCTTTATCTTTCCTAAAATCTCGGAGCATATGGAATCAATATTCTCGTATGGAATTGATAAAATCAAAACATCACTTTTCTGTGCAACAGTGCCGTTATCTGTACCTGATATCGTTCCACTGATATCTCCAAAAGACTGTTTTGCAATCTGCAAATATTCGGAGGCCGCATCTGCAGCCCTTTGCGCATCCCTTGAACCAATCAGGATGTCGTGCTTTTTGCACCATCGTAACGCAAAACCCTTGCCCATGCCACCCGTGCCGCCAATTATTCCTATTCTCAACTATTCCACGGCAGGCAATGTTATTATTATCTTTATTTGAACTTTCAAAAAGTTCATGGGACTAATCATATTTTTACGTCATGGCCAAGCTCAAAACAATACCTCACGGGTTTTAGCGGGAAGAGCATCAGGCGTTCCACTAACAGAAAAGGGAATCAAACAGGCAAATGATATTGGAAAATTCCTAAAATCGTTTGATATCTCTCATATCTATGCTAGTCCAATTGAGCGTGCCCACAAAACCGCGGAAATCGTAGGTGAACATGTTGGATTACCAACCACAGTTGATGAGCGATTATATGAACTGGAAATGGGCAAGTTTTCTGGAATGGCCTATGATGACTTGTTTGCAAAACATGGAAATGTCTTTTTGAAATTTTATCAGGGCGATCCAACCATTGAAGAAAATGGTGTGGAAACCTTTGCTCAGGTAAAAAAAAGAGTATTGGATATAGTTGATCATGTGCGCAAAGAACATGCTGAAAAAAATGTTCTGCTTGTGACACACATGGATCCAATCAAAGCGATGATCTCAAATGTTCTGAATCTTAATGCACGATCACTATTTGAGCTCATAATTGCAAATGCTTCGCTTACTGTGATTCGAGATGAGCAGAGTAAATTTTCACTAACTGCAATTAATGCAATGAATTCTGATCGATACAACCAAGGACCTTTCTAATAATCTACAAAACCCTTAAATAGAATTTGCAGACCACGAGCTATAACTGGTCATGGTTAGGGTAATTGCATTATTGTCAGTTTTGGCTGTTTTGGTAGTCTTACCGATGTTACATTTGGTTTTTGCTGAAGAAGCAGGCGAATACATCAATCGTAAGGTTGAGATCTGGAATCTCTTCTTTAAGATGATGACTATAGCATTTACTGTTGGCGCAGTAGTATCTGGTACACTTATCTGGGTAGTATGGAGATTCAGAGAATCACATCCAAAGGCAAAGCCCACAAAATACGAAGAAAAGGGTGAGTGGTAAATGAGCGGGCACTCTAACTGGCCGGAATGGATCTACATTGGAGTTGTAATTGCGTTACTAGCATACGTCGGAGCAGAGGCATGGAATGTAGAAAGAATAGTAGAACATGCACCTGCTGAAGCCGAAGTAATCAAGGTTACTGGCCAGCAGTGGTTTTGGACATTTGAGCATGCAGATGGAACAAAAGAAGTAGGGGAACTCCACGTCAAAAAGGGCAAGCCATACAAGTTTGAAGTTACAGCCAAAGATGTCAACCACGCATTTAACATTCACGACTATGTGGTATTACAGGACGCCATAGTTGGTAGAATCAACACAGTTTGGTTTGCACCAGACAAGGCAGGAGAATTTACTATTCAGTGCAGGGAATACTGCGGATTGTTACACTATAACATGAGGGCAACCCTCTATGTGGAGGAATGAAAATTGACCGTTAATAGCTTTATAATGCAATTTGAGGTGGAAAACTAAGATGGTACTAGAATTAGCCAAGCCACGACCAATATGGCAGATAATGTTCTCGACTCATCATACTGATGTTGGGTTACTGTATACTATTACATCTCTGACATTCTTCTTCTTGGGTGGCGCACTTGCACTTGGAATTAGGGCAGAGCTGTTCCTTCCGGGAAGCCAAATCATCGCTGACTCCATGACATTTAACAGAATGTTTACAGTTCATGGAACTACACTAATCTTCTTGTTCTTACTACCGTTTGCGTCTGGTGTTGGTAACTATTTTGTTCCAATCATGGTTCGATACAAAGACATGGCGTATCCGAAGTTAAATGCGGTTGCATTTTGGATGATCCCGCCAGCAGGTGCACTAATCTGGCTTGGTTTTGCAGACTTTACTTGGTATGCAACTCCTCCATATTCCGCAATTCGCTCACCAGGACCTGCAGCCGACATGTGGATCTTTGCCCAGAAAATATTAGGTGTATCATCAATTTTAGGTGCAATTAACTTTATAGTAACAATTCTCAAATGCAAACATCCTGACCTACCTCTAAGCAAGGTTCCGCTTTTAGCTTGGTCATTTTTGAGCGCATCATTGATAATAATAGTCGCAGTACCTACATTTGCAGCTGCCTTGGTCATGTTGCTAACTGACAGACTTGGCGTCTCTGGATTCTTTGATCCTGCAAAAGGAGGAGATCCTATTGCATATCAGCATCTCTTCTGGTTTACATTCCATCCTGAGGTGTACGTACTAGTCATTCCGGCAATTGGAATGATGTATGAAATAATACCTAGATTCTCAAGAAGACCGATCTTTAGCCAAAGCTCTGGAATCTTTGCATTTGTAATGCTAGCTATAGTCGGATTCTCATCGTGGGCTCATCACATGTACTCAACTGGAATGTCGTTTACGGAAAAAACCGTATTCATGGTAGGTACACTTGCTGCAGTTCCAGCATCCGCAATGCACGTATTCAACTTTATAGCCACAATGTGGGGTGCAAGAATAAAGTTCTCAACGCCAATGATGTGGTCTGTTGGGGGAATTGCACTATTCTTCTCAGCAGGAGCAGGCGGTGTGGCAAACGCTGCAATGCCATTTGACTTTATCACACATGATTCCTATTGGGTCGTTGGGCACTTCCACCTGTTTGTGATGGGAACTATAGCATTTGGCTCAATTGGGTTCCTGTACTACATGTTCCCATACATAACTGGAAGAATGTATAATGAAACAATGGGCAAGATTCACTTTATCATGTCATTTACTGGAACAGTCATGGTGTTCTTTACACAGCACGTTCTTGGTCTATACGGAATGCCTAGAAGAGTTTTTGATTACATGCCATTACCAGAATATATCGTAATGAACCAAATTGCATCTGTCGGTGCAATGATAATCGGTGTTAGCATGGCTTTATGGATATTCAACATGATATACAGCTCTGCCAAAGGAAAAGAAGCAAACATGGACGATCCATTTTCACTTGGCGGCAAATACTACTTCCCACATCAGGCAAAGACGCCACACCACTAGGATAGATAATACATGTCGCACGAAACACCAATCTATAGGACAACATCTGCAAGAACCGCAAAAATGATGGCAATCATGTGCGGTGTTTGCATTGCAGGCGGAGTATTGTTTTTTAGCTTTTGGGATTATTGGATATCGTTACCACCAGGAAACCAAATGGTAGCTGGTGGACATCAAGAGGGACCAGCAATTGCAACTGGAAAGACAATTCCTGTCACACTAAACTTTGTCGAGTCTGCCGATTTCAAAACATTAGCATTTAACGCACTACCAGGAGAAGAAGGCCACAATCCTCAGATACAGGCAAGTGTTGGGGATAATGTAGAGTTTACAATAAACAATAACGGAAAATCATTCCATGCATTTGGTGTAACTCCTGCAAAAGAAGGATTTGGTGATGTGCTTGCAGGCACTACTGTGGCAAGTGCAAACAGCCCACTAAAGCCAGGCCAAGGTGGAGCATCCTCGTTTGTACCTACAAGTGAAGGCACCTTTTACTACATTTGCACCGTTCCAGGACACAGAGAAATGGGTATGGTCGGTGAGATACTAGTCGGGCCAAAAGGTGAAGCTCCAAAAGCAGCGGCACCAACAGGTGTCAACCACACGTTTGATCTAAACTTTGTCGAGTCTGCCGATTTCAAAACATTAGCATTTAACGCACTACCCGGAGAAGAAGACCATAACCCAGATCTTGTAGTAAAATCTGGCGATACCGTTACGATTAAGTCCGCAAACAACGGAATATCATTCCATTCATTTGGTGTTGTTTCAAATGCCGACGATCCAAGTTCTGTGGTATTCAATTCTGCAATAGGCTCAATGAATAACCCAATAAAGCCAAAAGAAGCTAAAGAAGTAACGTTTACTGCAGGAGCACCAGGATCATACAACTATATCTGTACTATTCCAGGCCATGCAGCACTGGGAATGAAAGGTAATTTCATAGTAGAATAATTTTGCGACTACAATACCTAGCGTTGGCATCACTCATAGTTTTGTATTCATTGATGTTTATCGGTGGATATGTCTCGGCATCCGGCCTTGGATTATCATGTCCTGACTGGCCTCTTTGTCCAAACGGCTTTCTTCCAGATAACGAATTTCTCATAGAGTGGACTCATAGATTCATAGCTGCAACAACTGGGAGCTTGGTAATTGCAACCACCGTTGGGGTGTGGTTAAACAAACACTCTCATAGAAAAATCAAGGTTACGTCTACTCTGGCATCAGTATTTGTTGTAACTCAGATAACCTTGGGGGCTCTGGTAATTGAAGCAAAACTACACGCTGTACTTGTTGCGATACACTTGGGAATTGGAATCTTGCTATTTGCAATGACTCTGCTTACCGTCTTGTTTGCATTTAGGATGGCAAGAACAGAAATCTCTGCAAAGGCCTAGCTTTTCAATTTTTTAATTCGCTTTGGCAGGTAAATATAGCCAAATATGACTGCGGCACCAATTGCGCCTGAGGCTATAACATAGATGAAAATGTATCCAAAGGGGCTTTGCGTACTAATGTTAAAGGTGTATGTCCTGACCTTTCCAGCCTCATCATAGAGATCGACTCTAAAGATGTGGTTGCCATGCTTTTTGAATACATAGTCAAAACTCCAATGTCCTCCCTCTATTGACTGTGGGGGAATACCATCTATTTGCTCATCATTGTAA
>CAYOBG010000102.1:0-5579 GCA_964402265.1 uncultured Candidatus Nitrosotenuis sp.
ATTATTTTGCTGGACAGGCTCAATTTTATAAAATCCAACGCCAGTAATTTTTGGCGGCAGATGATCTCGAGGTGTAGTGTATGTTTCATACTGAAGCTCCGCCCAGGAAACAGATACGGAGTCATCTTGTGCACCGCCTCCGCCACTCGGGCAACCGCTGCATCTTGCTCGAAACTCCAGTCTCAGATCATTATAATTACTAATTTGGCCTACAACTGATGTTGGAACCTCGTGTGTTGCCAGTGTGAACACGCCAGGAAGAGGCGCAGATTCAGTCCAAGTAATTAGATTTGTCTCTCCTTGTTGAAGGGTTACTTCAAGATGCGGTGAGGAAGACCCCGTACCATCTTCTTTGTAGGTGTATCTAATGATGTGATCAATGTCAACTACTGGATCAACTTCATCACTAAACGAAAAGACAACAAAGTCTTGTTGGTTCCCCCCTATTCTGTTTGATGTAATAAAGTCACTATCATCGCGCCCAGATTCATTTATGTCATCAAATGTGCCTACATCCCAATTATTGCCAGAGCCTAACCCATCAGGCCTCATAAAGACAGTAAGTGCTTGTGCCTGATCGAAGGCTCCCAAAAACATCACAAATCCAACACATGTGAGAAAAACTATTCTAAATGAAGCAGTGCATACCATCACATATTATAGAACAAAGTTACTAATGATTTTACCTAAACATGGTTTTCTCTTCTAAATCGTAGACGCGTGCATTTATCTGTGCCAATAGTTTCATTTTGGATTTTTGTGCCTTTTTGTTGTGAGAATAGTCTTTTTTCTCAACTAGTGGAATTAGTTCTTTGAGCTCAGATAGTGTCAGAATTTTGATCCCCCTTTTTGATATTGCTGCTAGCAGCTCAACTCGCCTCATATCATCAGGGGTTACTTCTGGCATGATACAGTCAAGTTGCACCAGAGTTTAATTTTTTACGTAAAACAAAAAATAGCTAGCAATACACCACACCAAACATGCGTGCAATGGTGCTTGAAAAACTAGGGCCGATCGAAACCAAGCCACTCCACCTAAGAGAAATTGAGACTCATAAAATCAAAAAGCCAGATGAACTTTTAATAAAAATTGAAGGGTGTGGCGTCTGTCGCTCCCAGCTGCATGGCATAGAGGGAGACTGGCAAAAATATGGAATTCCACCATTTCTTCCCACAATACCAGGCCATGAAATAGTTGGCACCATATTGGAAACAGGTGCAAAGGCAAAAAAGTTCAGGACTGGCCAGCGAATCGGCATCTCGCCACTTCACGGCTCTTGCATGAATTGCGACTATTGTAAAACGGGAAGAGAGCATCTTTGCGACGCCGCAGAAATAACTGGTGAATCACTCCTTGGAGGATATGCAGAATACATCACAGTATCAGAAGACTTTGCTACACCAATCCCAGATTCGATGAAATCTGAATATGCTGCACCATTGTTTTGTGCCGGTATAACGGCATACAAGGCAGTCAAGGCATCAGAGCCTGCAAAGGGAAGATCAGTCGGAATCTTTGGCGTGGGCGGCGTAGGACATCTGACAGTCGAGTTTGCAAAACTCGCAGGATGTCGTGTAATTGGTATTGCAAGAAACAAGGCACACCTAGATGTTGCAAAAAAAGTCGGTGCAGACAACACAATCCAGTACTCATCAAATCAGAAGGAATTTTTATCATCATTAAAAAAAGAGGAAGGCTTGCTAGATTCTGCAATCGTGTTTGCGCCATCTGAGAACGTAGTGGATACGGCAATCAATTCAGTCAAAAAAGGTGGAATCATTGTACTAGGAGTGCTTGCAAACATTCCAAGTTTTGACGTGTTTACGGAAAAAACTCTTCGCGGAACACTGATTGGCTCTCGCGCAGACATGTCAGAGGTAGTAAGACTTGCAGAGCAAAACAACATGAAGATAATCTACAAGACATATCCTTTGGAGCAGGCAAACCAAGTCTTGGAGGATCTCAAGTTTTCAAGAATAGAAGCAAGAGCTGTATTAACCCCTTAAATTAACCAATATCAGAATCCCAAGACAATGAACTGCAAGCGATGCCATCATGTTGCGCAAATTCATGAAGAGTCGGAAAAGAGCAGCTCGCTTATGAAGCTTGGAAGGTGCGCCATACCCGAATGCACATGCACGCAGTTCTTAGAGTCAATTGAGCAGCTAGACGAAGACCTGATGTAATTTTATATTCATAGTACAATCATCATAGAACGAAATCAAATGGGCGAGCACCAGTCATCTGATGAAATAAAAAAAGAGCTTGACAACATGCTCTCAAAGCTAAACGCACTGGAAATAGTTGCGCATGACGAGTTTCAAAAGGGAACAGTCAAGGTTTTGAGAAGGCTAGTCGAGGGGCAAATTCATTCAGTCAACGAGTTTGATCACCTAAAAAAAGCATTGGACCTGCTCACGCTGCAGCTCTTTGAGGTAAAAAACAAAACAGCATCACTTTAGAACTGTATTAGACAGACCACACTCGGTGCATTTCATCAAGACACTTGCTCCTAGGTCTTGAGATTTTTCCATCTTGCCCCCACAGCACGGACAGGTCATGTCAGTCATGGAGTAGAGTCTGCGTTGCAGACTGGGTTGTATTTTTCAATGATTTTTTTCAAGACCCTTTGCCTTTGTTCTGGCGCAGAATCCCACATTGGATAAATGCAAAGGTAAAGATTGTTTTCAGTTCTTGCATTTGCAAGCCAGCATTGAAACTTGTCATTTTTTGTGAAAAACGCAGCATCACTTGTTTTATCAGACTCTCCTGCAAAGATTATCTGAAACGTCTCCTTGCTTTTTGCTAACAGTAAATACAGGACTTCATCCATTGGTGGACCCCATTCAGAGAGTTTGACTGGCCCCAAAAACTCGTAGCTTAGCACCTGTATTGTCACACAGAGTCAATAGAATGGTTGGTTTTTTTTCTTTTGTGCAAAAAAGGCTGAAGGGAATGCGGGGCAAGAACCTCCGAAGAGGGTACCGCAACGCCTTCAGGAATTATAGTATGGTGAGGGAGAACATTAAAGATCTGTGTGTTCGTTTTGATGCACATTATACGAACAGGTTTTTCATAGAAACTCTAAAGTTGTGATGTCATTTTGAGCAAAAAAACTAATTAAAAGGCATAAATCTACCCCAAAGTCAGACGGAATGATGGAAGAAAAGAATCCACACAACTACAGAACTGTAGGCTACTGCATGATACTAGTTTCTGCATCACTTGTGGTAATTGCCTTGCTATATCTGGCAATAGGCGATGATGTACTATATTCTGACAGGGTCGGCAAGCAAAAACAGTTCGAATACAATCAATTCCTAGAGGAGATGAAAGAAAAGCAAGAGCAGGCTCCAACAGAGGGAAAGAATTTGGCAGTTAATCTTGATGAACAGATGCAGGTAACAAATCCTTAGACTATCTGTATCCGTTGTTAAAGTCTTCCCAGAAATTCAGGTTTGATGTTAGCTTGTTCATTTTGTATAGAGCTCCACCGATTATTCCCGCATGATAGAATGCATACAGGTAAACTTGGGATGGGGATGGCTGCATGTGTGATAGACTGAGTGCTACCATTGAGAAAAAGATGAACGTGCCAATGAACGTAGAAATGCTGTTCACTATTCCCTGAAGGCCGATTATTCTTTTTGTGGCAACTGCCATCAGTGAGATGCTAGTAAGTATCAGAAAGGTTAGGCCTTGATTTTTGGTTCCAAACTGCGTGACCCAGTCAGCTAACCCTATTTCCAGCAAAGATTTTTCTGGCAAGTGAATTCCTCCATGTAAGGCAAAGCTAACAGAGCTAAACAGTCCTCCAATGATAAAGAAGAATAGCAAAATCTTGATGATACCTCGCTTAATTGGACTGCGAGTTTCTGCGGGATTTACTGCTCTCTCTGTTATTTTCAAGCCGAACAAAAACCCAACAAAAACGGTTGGAAAATACACCATTTCTATCAAATATGGAGTGTTTTCGGTCAGCTCAGTAATCTGCGGTGCAAAGACCAAAAACAGTAAAATCGCAGAGGATGCCGCGGCTGCAAAAAGAATCAGATTGACGGGTGAGAAGCGTCGCTCGCCATACACATCCGCATTCCAATTGTACATTTTTGTGACTCTGTAAAACCAGATTAAAGAAAATGAAGGAAAATCATTTGGTTAAATTATCAATTTCTTTAATGTTTTAAAAATAGGAAAAAAGAAGGTCAGTTTCCCTCTTTGTCAGGATTTTGTCTCATTTTATCAGAGTCGTGTTTCATTTTGCCATGACCTTTTTTATCCATCATTTTATCATCGTATGGACCCATCATCTTGTTCATGTGTTCTCCCATGTCCATTGATTCCATGTATGATAGAGCCTGATTCAAGTTGTTTAGGAATTGAACTCTTTCAGTGTTGCTCATCAGTCGCCATTTTTCCTGGATTAGTTTTTGATGTTGTTTTTGCATCACATCCATTCTTTGGAATAATGCATTGAGGTCATCATTTGTTGGAGCGTTTTTCTCAGGATTGACTTGTTGATTCAGGGATGGATCGGATGCGCAAAAATGAGTGCCGCAAACTCGGATTTGGGCATTTTTCCCATATTGTTGTATTTTTGTTCCGCCGGATTTTACAGCGTCAACACTCTGAATGCTGGTTTGTGCAAAAAGCAAGCTTGTTGCCAATACCACAGACAGAATTATCGCTGTCGGTACGAATTTCATGCTTTTTTGCTGTACTGAAATACTATTAAAGCTAATTCCACATTGGGGCGTTTGATACCTACACATCATTTAACAAATACAGGACGCATCATAGAATAATGAAGATTACAAAAATAATACTTGGTCTTGGTGCTATTCTGATTGCCTTTGGGTTGTTGTTTCAGTTCCAAGGAAGGGGAACAGTAGGGCCAGAATCTTCGTTCATGTATTACAACAAAGATTGGATAGATTACGGAGTGGCCATCATAATATCTGGAATAATCATAATATGTATTGGCATTTTTGCATCAAGACGCACTAGATAACATGTAGAGTTATAGTACTTCGAATCTTTTGTAGCTGCCTTATTTGAGACGAAATCAGGTTTGCCATTTCCTGTGCAGACTCCGTCTCCGCCTTTGCCACCAAATCATACTCCCCATAAGTAATCATGGCAGTCTTGATTTGTGGTATGGACTTGATTTGTGCCAAGACTTCGTGCTCTGCACCCATTACACAGCTGATCAGAACGTATGCAATCTGCATTACTTTATCTCCAAGATGCCAAGTGAGTTTGTCTTTAGATCAAATGTTCTAATCAAATGGTTGTTAGTGTCCGCGATGTAGAGCTTGTCCCCATACAACTCTATGTCGCTTGGCTCATAGAGCGCTAAAATATCACATTGTGGGTTTTCAGGCAGGCACACCATGTTTTTGTCGGTTTTCCCAATCAAGGTATAGACTTGGCGTGATTTCAGATCAATTACCCGTATTGCGGAATTGTACGTATCTGCAACAAAAACAGTATCCTTTGTTGCGCAAAGGCCAAGCGGATGCTGGAATAATGCAGAGTCAACACTTCCATCTTCGTGTCCGAATTCAAACAAGCCATG
>CAYOBG010000103.1:0-5495 GCA_964402265.1 uncultured Candidatus Nitrosotenuis sp.
ATTGGTGATCCATACAAGGATACTGCAGGACCTGCACTAAATACCGTAATCAAGCTCTTAAACACAGTAGCAATTGTGTTTGTTGGCGCATTTGTCGCAATCTTGGTATTGTAAGATAACTAGATTTTTCGCCTATTTCTCATTGCCCATTTGATTAGGGCAGAGCTTGCAACTATCAACTCAGTACCTGATTTTGTGACGCTGTATTCTATTCGATATGGTGGAATCTTTCCATACACTGCGCGCTCTATTAGGCCGTCCTTTTGAAGCGATTTTAGTACCTCTGCAAGCGTTGATGGGGATATGCCTTCTAGTGACTCCAAGAGCTCACCATATCGCAGTTTCTTGTAACCATGCAACTCCCAGAGGACTTGGAGGTTCCATTTTTTAGAATAGAATTTTGAAATTCTGGCAAGAAACGGCCTTACATAATCAATATCATTAGAGTTTTGGCTCACAACATCATTACGTCATTAAACACTTTAAAGCAACTGGTATAATCTTAATGTTCAAACACCGCACGTGATATTTTTTTCAATGTGAAATAAATGGCAATTATAAAATTGAAATTTTTCTGCTGTCAAATAATCTATTGATAATCAATTGCATATCACTTTGAATCATAGATAACTTTGTTATGGGAGATTGTTTCGTTGTTGTACAATTGTAAAGATTGACGACAATTTAGTGTGATGATCATATGATATGTAAATTTTTTCAAACATTTTTTAAACAAATGTCACTTGTATGAGGATCATTTAACTTCGATTTCCCGAAGTTATTATTTTAAATAACTTTTGAATCAAGGAAAATCGATTAGGGATTGGCAAAAAAAAGAATAACCTTTACAATCGATGAGGATCTGGACAAAAAAATCCGTCACCTCCAAGTGGATCTGATATCTAGGACAAACCAGGGGTGGAGCTATTCATCAGTTCTTTCCGTGATAGTTGAAGAAGGGCTAAAGGTTCTCTCTACCAAAAAAATTACAAAAAAATAATCTCATTTCAGGACACGTGTCATGTCAAGCTCGTCGATTTGCGCCTCGATTGTCTTGTTTAGGGTGTTTTTGTGCTCATCGCAGAACCAGAAATAGCCGTCAATTGTCTCAAAGCAGCCGCAAATCCACTGAGTTTTCTTGTCTCCTTCTACTGTGAGCTTGTGGTATTTTGCCTCTTTTGACATGGTGTAATTTGATACCGTTTGGAATTAAAATGTAATTAAAAATTAAAAAAAGAGTTTATGGACAGCCTTCCATCTTTTGGATGAAAAATCCATTACTCTTGATTGCGTCCTCTACTGGCTTTGGAGCACCCTGTGAGTGGCAGAACTGACATTCTTCTGTTGTCACTTTTGCGCTTGCCTCACCGATGGTCTTGAGCCATTGTTTTGCGTACTCGATTGCCTTTCCATGGTCTTTTTCTGATGTGATAACATCAAAATGCATGGTATGGCCATCTTGCGCTTCTACGTATGTATCGTAGACGTGTATTTCCATCATGTTTTTTGTATAAAAAAAGGGATATTTAATTCAAAGATGAGAAAGCCATCATGAAACACAAAGTCACTGCTATTGCTCCAAACTCAGATAACATAATTCTGGAACTAGATGATTCAATTTGTCCAAAAACCGTTTCCCAAATTCTAAAAAACCTACCGTTTAAGCTAAAGGCAAATCTTTGGGGTGATGAGATCTACACAGATCCTGCGCCATTTTCTGCACCGGAAGAAAATGCAAAGTCGGTAGTGGAATTGTTTGATGTTGCATTTTGGCCTCCAGGAAACGCAATCTGCCTGTTTTATGGCCAGACTCCGATTAGTGAGAAAAATCAGATAAAGCCCTATTCTCCGGTAAACGTGATTGGCAAAATAATCTCGCCAGATAAATCGGTACTATCTGTTATGTCTGGGAAGAAACTGACCTTTCAGGCCTAGGTTATCTCTACTTTTACTGGTATTATGTCTGATTCCAAAACAAACGCATTTAGCTCAGACTGGATGTTTGAGAATATCACCCATATCACTGGATTTACGGTCATGAATTTTTTGTCAGTTGATGATGGTCTTGCCTCGGAATGTGGGTGGGAGTGGAAAATTCCAATCACATCCAGGCCCTTTCTCTCTGCTTCTTTGTAGCCTGCAAGCAACTCCTCATTTGATATGGTAAAGTTGATGGGGGATCTCTCTGTATTTTCTGTCAAAAAAATGTCCTTGACTGTACATGTGTTAGGGTTCTCATTCCCAAACAAGAGCGCGCAAGATTCGTTTGGTGCGGACTTGACTGCATGTTCTATTAGGATTTGTTTTTGGTTTTTAGTTAGGGTGATTGTCTTTTGCAAAACTTAACCTACGATTACTTGGCCTTTCATCCATGGGTGCACTATGCACATGTAGTCAAATGTGCCTGCTTCTTCAAATGTATGTGAAAATTCGCCATTTACCGTAACTATGCTAGAGTCGAACTTGCTATTCATCTCAGTTGCTGTGTGTGCTGCAGTATCTACATTCTTCCAGGTTACGATTCCACCGATTGCCACATGTGCAACATTTGGAACAAAGCATTGGTCAGCACAATCTTGGTTTGTTGCAGTACCTTCGGCCATTTCTACTATAACTGATTCTGCAGGTGCCTCAGTTGGTTCAGAGGCTGGAGTCTCTTCAACTGGCGCTTCTTCCATCGGCACTTCCGATGGTGTCTCTGTTGGTGTTTCAACTGGTGCTTCCTCTACTGGAATTTCTTCAGATGGAGTCTCTTCAACCGGCATCTCTTCAACTACTGGTGGGATAGAGTTTGGGTCAACAGCTGTTGCTCCTTCTGCAAGTCTCTCACCTGATTGTTCAACTATCTCAAATGATGCCTGCATCCATGGGTGCACAATACACATGTAATCATAACTGCCAACATCAAGTGATGCTGTGTCAAGCTTGAATGTATCGCCTGAATTAATCAAACTGGAATCAAATGTTTCGCCGGCATCCGCTGCACTAGTGACTGTGTGTGCTGCAGTGTCGTCATTTGTCCAAACTATGATGTTGCCTTTTTGGACTTGAGCCGTGTCTGGATCATAGTCTGGATTGTTCTGAATCGATGAATCCTTGAGAATTGAAATTGGGAATTCCGTTGCTGCTGGTGCTGGACCGCCTATAACAAAGGATGCTGTCATCCATGGGTGGACCATGCATAGATAGTCATATGTCCCTGGTTGTAATTTTGATGTGTCCAGCTGGAACTTGGCGCCAGCATCTATTAAGCTAGAGTCAAACAATCCTGGATCTGTGGAGCTAGTCACTGTATGTGAGACATCATCATTGTTTGTCCACTCTATGATGTTTCCTGCAGGAACTTGTGCCATATCTGGGTCATAGTCAGGTGTTCCTTGAACTGATGATCCTTTTAGGATGGAGATTGTAAATATCGGTGCAGTGGGAATGGCTGGCTTTTCCTCCTCTACTTCCGCTGGTGGTGGAATCAAGTACTGAGATGGTCCATACACGCCAAACCCAACATAGGCTGCAATTGCAGCCCCTGCTGCTATTACAAATATCATTCCAACCGGCTTTGCATATTGCGGCATCTTCATGGACACATATGCTATTACGATTGCCGGAACTGCTACAATTAACATCACACCTGCAAATGTTGGAAGCGTTGTAACTGACGTAAACACAAATGCAGAAACGCCAAATGACAGAGAAATTCCCAAAATCACCAAAGTCGTAGCTTTTGCTTTATTACTTGTTGAAATGCCGCCGTCTAAAATTCCTGTAGCCAAAAATATCAAGCCTATCATCATTGTAAGACCTGTCAGTGCATGCATTCCGTCGATGAATGTGTGTGCAATTCCTGAATATGCAATGGTAACTCCTGTAAGACCAATGGCAGTAAGGCCCATTCCGGGCATCATGAGGTCCCAATTGCTCATTTGTGCTTGATGCCTAAAGTGAGGTACTTATTCCTTTTGAAGCGGATCGGGTCGAAGAAATTAAATGCCGAAGTGCAAGTTTTTGAGTGAGTTTGGCAGCAAAAGAACTACTGGAAGTATCGAAACCAAGAATCGTGGTTTTGCTTGTAATTACGGCAGTGACATCAATGTATGCTGCATCAAAGCTTGTTGGGCCGGAACTTGATCCAATGGGACTACTCCACATCATAATTGCGGGCGCTCTAGCATCAGCTGGTTCCAGTGCACTAAACCACTACTATGATAGAGACATTGATCCTCTGATGAAGCGAACCAATGCAAGACCAATACCGTCTGGAAGGATAAAGGCGTCAACGGTTCTAGTTTATGGCCTTGCAGTAAGTGTTGCATCTGTAGTTTATGCTTATTTTACGTTAAACTGGGTCTCTACTTTTTTCATAGGTCTTGGAATATTTTTCTACGTCATAATATACACAGCATGGCTTAAGCGCAAAAACTCATCTAATATAGTAATTGGAGGCTTTGCAGGAAGTGCAGCATCTATGGCTGGCTGGACTGCAGCAACAAACTTTGTGCCGCCATTTGGAATTGACCTGCTTGGGTTCCTGGTTGGATTCTTAGTCTTTGTCTGGACTCCCTCGCACTTTTGGTGTCTTGCAATGAAGATACGTGATGACTATGCAGAGGCACGAGTGCCAATGCTACCAGTACTAATTGGAATGCAGAAAACATCAAAGTACATTCTGGCAAACACCGCAATTCTACTACCATATTCTTTGGCGCTGTATGCATTTGGGCTTGGTATAGTATATGTGGCAATAGCTGCTGCAAGCGGTGGACTGATGCTAGTATACCACTACAAGCTCACAAAAACCCCAACATCTGACTTTGCGTGGAAGGCATACAAGGTGACTGCACCATACCTTACCATAATATTTGTAGCAGTAGCATTAGACGCTGCTTTTCACTTTAGGTTTTAGGATTCTTCAACGCCGGGAAAAGAAGCCTCGTAGTCTTTTTCCATTGTTTCGCGAGTCTGCTCTTCATATTCATCTTCTTCTGCTTCTTGGATGGTGACCTCAACTCGCCGTGTGTCCTTTGTGAGCCAAGAGACTCGAATTAGGCCCATGATTTCTAGGTCAAGCAAAGTTTTGTTGAATTTGTCTTCTGTTATTACGACTCCTGCCTTTGTTAGTGCCTTGGTGAGATCCGTATCTGTGATAGAAGTTACTGCCTTGATTTTTTCATATATGATATTTTTTATTGGAAAGTCTGCCATGTTTTATCCGTAAAATGTTCTATCCATCTGTTTTGGTACCACATTAGAAATAGTTTCCCTTATTGCAGAATACCATTGGTCCACTTCTTTTGTAATTGACGGACGAATCTTCTTTAATGCTGCTGCAAAGTTTGCACTGCCGATTTTTGCAGCATTATTCTGCATTGCGTGAACGCCAGCCTCTCTGCACAATGCGGAAAGGTCAGCTCCGGTATAGTTCTGGGTGGATACTGAAATTTCTTCTAGGTTTACGCCCTCAGATAGCGGCATCTTTGAGGTAAGGATTTTGATTA
>CAYOBG010000104.1:0-5495 GCA_964402265.1 uncultured Candidatus Nitrosotenuis sp.
TGCCGCCATGAAAATTGAGGCATTTTACCCTCTTTTTAAATGAATCTGAGTTTTGGTGTGTGATCTTACAGTAAATTGTGTTGCCGAAAAATATCTGCGATTTGTTTTAGCATTCTAGCTGATGCACCCCAGATTAGCTTGTCATGATATGTGAGCTTGTATGCTTCGAATAATGTCCTGTGATTTAGGTCATCATCATCTTCCAAGGTTTGCAGTAATGGTAGGATTGGAATGTGCAGTATTTCATCCACTTCAGAATTTGGGAATAATTCCGGTATGTCATCCAATATGGCAACAAATGGTATTATTGTATAACCTGAATTTCTGGTGGTAACAGGCTTTAGCTGGCCAATGACAGATTCGTGCGTTACATCCAGTGCTATCTCTTCTTGCGTTTCCCTGATTGCAGTGTCTAGCAAATGCTCGTCATCATCGGATATTTTTCCTCCTGGAAATGAAATCTCGCCTGCGTGTTGTTGCATTGTCATTGGTTTTTGCGTCATGATTGTTTTGTAATCAGGGCCATAAATCACAATTAAAACTGCGGCGTGTTTTGTGTTTGCGTCATCTATATGTGGAACTAGTTCTGATGCCAAGAGTTTTTTTATTGTGTCGTGATTCACACAATACAAAATACCAATCCAGCTTATTGGTTTATTCCTTCAAAGGTTATAATCAAGTAGAGTTGAGAATTTACAAATGACCATCCGATATGAGATAAATCCTCCAAGAGTGATTTCCGATGGGGTCCTCTCCCATGACGAGGTAAAGGCATTGCTTGCCAAAGTCGAAGAGAGAATCAATCTGGCATCAAAGTATTGCGACGGGGTTCATCTTACTGATTCTGTCTTGGGGGTTCCAAGAATTTCTCCAATTACTACTGGCGCTATAATTCGAAATAATGGGCTAAAAATTGACATTACTGCCAGCCTACGGGTGCGAGACCGAAACATTACTGCCCTTACCCAATCAGTGTATGATGCCATACTGCTAGGCCTAGACGGGCTTCTCGTACTAAAGGGCGATGAGCCGCCAAAGGGCCCAAAGGATTCCAAGCTAATACCAAGCGGCGTGGTCAAGCACTTTCGTGAACTGGGATTTGGCAAGAACTTGGATTTTTTCTTGTCCATACCAACTGAGCCAGACTATACCAAGATTCAAAAAAAGATTGAAGCGCAGCCAACTGGATTTGTAACGCAGGTCATCCAGTCACCAGACCAGGTTTTCAATCTGGTTGACAAGCTAAAGCCGCAGGGATTCAAGGTTATTCCGTGCGTGATGATTCCATCTGAGAAAAATGCCAAGTCAGCAGAAATGGTAGGAATTGACTTTGCAAAATACCAAGACAACCTAATAGAGTTTCTATCAGAGATTCTCAAGTCAGCTGGTGATATTTTGATTACCTCACCTAATGACTTTAAATCCGGACTGGATGCGCTATCCAAGCTAAAAGAATTAAAAAGAAATTGATATGATATAATCATTCCATGACACAAAAAAAGAGCTTTCTTGATGTAATGCAGGAAAAGATTCTGCTATTTGATGGGGCGATGGGAACGGAAATCCAGAAATTTGATCCAAAGCCAGAGGACTTTCCAGACGGCAAGGACGGATTCAACGATGGGCTCATACTTACACACCCGGAATGGATTAGAAAGATTCACCGCAGTTATCTGGAAGCCGGCGCTGACTGCATCGAGACAAACTCTTTTGGCTCTAACAAGCTAAAGCTTGACGAGTATGGGTATGGCAACCAGACTGTCGAGATGAACAAAAAGATTGCCTCACTTGCAGTATTGGTGTCATCCGAGTTTACAGACAAGCCAAGATATGTTGTAGGAAGCATGGGGCCTACCGGATTTTTGCCAAGCTCAAATGATCCAGATTTAGGACAAAAGCCGCTAAACGAAATCAAGGAAGCATATGCATTGCAGGCGGAAGGTTTGATCCTAGGTGGCGTTGATGCCTTGCTAATTGAGACAAGCCAGGACATACTAGAGGTAAAGCTTGCAGTGGAAGGAGCCCAAGAGGCAATGAAAAAGATTGGAAAAAAAGTTCCGCTAATTGCAAATGTCACACTGGACCAGTATGGAAAGATGCTCCTTGGGACAAACGTGCAGGCAGCATACACTACAATATCGGATATGGGAATTGACGTGTTTGGGCTCAACTGTTCCACAGGACCCATAGAAATGACGCCGAGTGTTCGCTGGCTAGACGAGCAAAACGACTTGAACCTGCTAGTGGTGCCAAATGCCGGAATGCCTGAAAACGAAGGAGGTCATGCAGTGTATAAAATGACGCCGGAAAAGATGGCAGACGCACTAAGGGACTTTATCTCAAAATATCAAAAAGTGAGAATCATAGGTGGATGTTGTGGGACAAATCCTGCACACATTGCTGCACTGCGAAAGATAATTGACCAGAAAAACTAAAACCCGAACTTGAATCCGCCGACTGAAACATTGTTCCCCTGAGTCTCAGATGTTTTCCTTACGCCAAGCAGATCGATTAGCTCCTTGAGGTTCTTTGTTTGAAAGTATACGGTTGCAGGACCACTAATCTCAGTTACTAGGCCTTCACCGCCCAAAATGGTGCTCTTTAGTCCCCCAAACTTTGTGACCTTGTACTCAGAGTTCAGAGTCAGCCCCACTAGATGATAGTTGTCTAGTATCATCTTTTCGCCTGCTGTGAGTTGTTTTTGTATTACACCGCCATACACATTGCAAAAGACCTTTCCTGCACCGGTTACCTTTAGCATGAAAAATTCGCTGCCAAAGATTCCCTTGGTAAAACCCTGCCATTTGGTATCTATATCAACACCGACAGTGGACGCAATGTAGGAACCTGACTGGATGATGTATCCCTCGTTTTCCGTGATCGGTATTTCTACAATATCGCCAACGGGTGGACCGGTCAGTCCCAGGGAACAGCCATCTTCTTTTGCGACATATTCATTTACAAAGAATGACTCGCTTCCAAGGAATGAGACCTTGACTGTTTTGAGCACGTTTGCTCGAAGTTTTGTCTTGACCTCGATTTGGCCCTTCATGTATACTAGCGCGCCTGCCTCTGCAATGATTGATTCGCCTTGGTTTAGGTGAACTTCCAAGATGCTCATTGGCTCTTTTAGAATTTGGAACTGCACTGGCCTAAGAGCACGCCACGTGATAAAAAACTCTTGTGATGTGTACCATACTACTATAACAATATAGGGGAGATTGTCTTTTCCAGATTTGGCAGACGGGATTTTTATATTCAGATCCCAAAGCTCAGAACAATGGCAACAAAATCAGTTCCAAAAAGCAAGAAAAGTATCACTCTAGAAAAAGAGATAGAGACCAAAGTACGAAGAATCCAAGCACGACTAATCGAAAAAACTGATCAGACATGGAGCCTTTCAGTGGTTCTAAACATCCTGGTATCAGCAGGTTTGATGCAGACAAAAAAGATGACACGTGCAGATTGGCAAAAAATTAGAACGCTAGTGGATGATAAAACAATCAACTTTAGCGATGAGCTGATTTCGGACTTTGTCAAAAAGATGGCAGAGTAAATTTTTTCTTATTCTGACTCATTATTTTCTTCTATTATCTCACAGACTTCCATGTCTGGGAGCTCCTTTAGGTTTTTGAACTGGAGATATGTGCACTGGATTGTCTCCTCTTTTAGCCCCGTGAACTTGTAGCGCACTGTAACGATGTCATCGCTTTTGTGGGGTTTTTCGTTTGATGACATTAACACCAAAAGTGCGAAGGTCGGAGTGCGATAAAAGGCTTAGCAATGATTCCTACATAAAATCAGTATGACACCAAGAAAGGAGATATTTTAGCAGATATTGGCATGACTAGTCTGAAACTACACTAGCTATACGGTCAATTATAGAAAAACTGTCATATATTTACAAAAAGGCACAAATTTGTAGTAAAAATGAAAATCCCACGAGTAAGCTCCTCACTAAAGGCAGTGGAACTAAAGCAGACGCCAGCGCCTCTCATAATAGGGGAGAGACTAAACACGCAGGGCTCCAAACGGGCAAAGCAGCTTGTGTTATCTGATGACTTTGATGGTTTGATTGATTTAGCTAGGAATCAAGTGGAGGATGGCGCACATTGCCTTGATGTGTGCGTTGCCACAACAGAACGTGCTGATGAGCTTGACTTTATGACAAAACTCGTAAAAAAATTATCATTAGAGATTGATGCACCGCTTGTAATTGATTCAACTGATCCAAATGTCATAGAGACTGCCATACACCAGATTCCTGGCCGTCCAATGATTAATTCCATAAACCTGGAAGGCGATGGTTCAAGATTTCACAAGCTAGCGCCAATCATGGCAAAGTATGGCCTGCCAGCAGTTGCGTTGTGTATCGGTCCCAAAGGAATGGCAAAGACCCCGCAGGAAAAAGTTGAAACCGCCGAACTATTATACGAGACTGGAAAAAAATATGGCCTACGCCAGGACCAGTTTGTATTTGATGTTTTGACATTTACCTTGGCAACT
This sequence comes from uncultured Candidatus Nitrosotenuis sp., assembly GCA_964402265.1. Lineage (GTDB taxonomy): Archaea > Thermoproteota > Nitrososphaeria > Nitrososphaerales > Nitrosopumilaceae > Nitrosotenuis. Next base: position 4,507 of record CAYOBG010000104.1, read on the forward strand.
GGTGAGGCAGAATTTGCAGATGCCGGCAAGCACACCCTAGATGGAATCAGACTGGTAAAGCAGAGATTCCCAAATGCATTCACAGTACTGGGCTTGAGCAACATTAGCTTCGGTCTAGCGCCTGCTGCAAGAAAGATACTCAATTCGGTGTTTTTGTATCATGCAGTAAAGGCAGGCCTAGACGCTGCAATAGTCAATGCCAAGGAAATCATTCCATACTTTGAGATTGATGAAAAGGAGCGAAACTTGGTTGAAGCCCTAGTTTTCAATACTCACCAAAACGCGCTAGCTGATGTAATTAATTATTTTGAGAAAGCCGGCACCCAGGTGACATCATCAAAGAAAATGGAGGTCGACCCAACTTGGCCTGCAGGAAAGAGGGCAAACTTTAGGATTGTAAACCGGCTAAAAGACGGAATTGAAAATGATGTGATCTCTGCAATTGCCGAGAAGATTAGCCAGAAAGGCATCACAACTGAGAGTAACGGCAGACTAGTAATCAATGCGCCAAAGGAAACAACACATGATGCTGCAATTCAGACCTTAAACGATGACCTGTTGCCTGCAATGAAGGAGGTTGGCGACAAGTTTGGCGCAGGGGAATTGATTCTGCCGTTTGTACTAAAATCAGCTGAATGCATGAAGGCATCAGTTGCGGAACTTGAAAAATATCTGCTAAAAGAAGAAGGGACCAGCAAGGGCAAGCTCGTCCTTGGTACTGTATATGGTGATGTGCACGATATTGGCAAGAACCTAGTCAAGACCATATTTGAGAACAATGGCTATACTGTGTATGATCTTGGAAAACAGGTTCCACTGCAGAAATTTGTAGAAAAAATAAACGAGGTCAAGCCAAACGCAATCGGTCTTTCAGCATTACTGGTATCAACATCAAAGCAGATGCAGCATTTTGTAGAGTTTGCGCGAGAAAACAAAATAGAGGTTCCCGTATTGTGTGGTGGCGCTGCAATCAACTCGAACTATATCAA
>CAYOBG010000105.1:0-5472 GCA_964402265.1 uncultured Candidatus Nitrosotenuis sp.
GGAATCAACTGATTCCATATTGTCAGGATTTGAAGAGGTAATGAAGGAGGGCCCTCTTGCAAGAGAACAGGTCAGAAATTGCAAATTCACATTCACTCACTTTGTACCACACGAGGACACTGCACACAGGGGTCTATCACAATTATCTCCAGCATCAAGACGTGCTTGTATGGGTGCAATGCTCAAAGCCCAGCCCATATTATTAGAACCAATGTTAGGAATTGAGGTTAGGGTGCCACAGGACATGATTGGTAATGTTGCATCTGTTTTGTCTGGAAAAAGAGGAAAGGTCTTGGACATGCAGCAAAAAGGAATAACTAGCATCATAACAGGTGAGATTCCTGCATCTGAGACATTTGATATTTCTGAAGTCATGAGGGGACAGACTGCCGGTAAGGCAATGTGGAATACTCACTTTAAGGCGTGGACTCCAATGCCAAAGTCAATCCAGGCAAACCTGATTGCAGAAACTAGAAAGAGAAAGGGACTTCCACCAGACCCACCAACAGCTGACGAATTCATCGACAAAGAGTAAAAATAGAATGCCCCTCCCGCAGGCACAATTTTAGACGCTGTTTAGAAAGTTTACAGAAGTGTGTTTTGTTGGAGATTGTTTATGTAATGCACAACTAATCTCGAATCGTGAAGATAATACTTGGGTTAATCATATTTGCAGTTTTTACAACATTAAGTGCATATGCCGATGATTCACAATTCATCCCTTGGTCTGAAAATAGCAAACTTGTTTGGAATGATTTCAATGGTACTGCACACGTGTTTCCAAAGGAATACCTACGACCAGATCCAAATGCTATTGCATTCACTTGGGGAAATCCAAAACTAGTCGATTTTAATTATGAACTAGTACCGTCGATCAAATGTCAATATCAGATAACTAGTGTTCACGCTGTTGGTTTTTTCGATAAGAAACAATCATGGACAACCGAACAAGCAAAATTGATACCAATTACTCTTATTCATGAACAAGGACATTTTGACATCATCGAGGTTTATGCTCGTAAAATCGAAAGCGGGTTATTATTCAAAGTAGTTGAATGCCCCAATGAAGGATTCAACAAACCCATAATCAACAGCACAATTAATGCAAATGCAGAGGCAATAGCAAAAGAAACTCAAAAAATGCACGATGAATACGATGCTGGAATTAAGAGCAAATCTTCATCTCAACAAGAATGGAATTCAAGAATTGCATCAGATCTGCAAAAATACCAAGTAAAAAGCACATCTAGAAATATTACGGTTGGAATTGGTTCTGAAAAAACTGATTGTTTTATAGGTTGGAAAATAATGCAAAAAAATTCAAACGATAAATTGTATTGTGTTACTCCAACAACTTCATTATTTTTGGAGAAAAGAGGCTGGGGAAAAACGATGGAATTGCCACAGTTAAATTGACACTTAAAAATCACAAAAATCATTACAACGTAAAACTCCTCAGAGGTTATGGATTTTCTGTAAAACTGCAAAATAGTAAACTAATCTTAACAAATGGGAAAAGCCCTTTTTCAGATGAACAAGAGAAAGAAGAATGGTTCATCACAAATCTACAATATGAAAAAATTGTTACAAAAATGATAAACGGATTATAGAAAATTATTCTACTAAATTCTTACATTTTATTTTAATAATAGAGTATTATGATTTCATGTAATGAAATACAGAAGTAGAACCGAGATAATTACGATGATTCTAGATTCTGCAAGGGTTGGAACTACTAAAACAAAGATAATGTACAAAGCGTACCTGTCCTATGGACAGCTACAAGACTATCTCAAGTTTCTAATGGCAAACGAATTCATTATATGCGAAGAAGGAACCCAGGTTCACAGAACTACTGAAAAAGGCCTCAAGTATCTCAACATGTCTTACCAAATGAATGAGTTGGTGACCTCAAACGATTCTAGATATTTTAAATTTGTTTTAAATCAAAATATTACCTGAATTCATTGCCTGGGTTTATCTTTCAATCTGCTGAGTGATATTCTATGCAAGAAGAATCCGATCGTGGCTATAATGAGAAAAATCGTTCCTAGCAAAGCATTTGGATACAACACGATGTTTCCTATGTGAACTGCTAGTCCTTCCACTTCTTCTGTTGCAGCAAGGCTTGCCTCAGGAAAAACCGCGGTAACCCAGTAAAATGGTGTTACATAGATTATCACAAAAAGATACGCGACAATTCCTGCAGTCTTTACCTCAAGTGTCTTGCGCCACAGCAACCAAATAACAATGGCTGCAATACCGGACACAAAAGCAACGAACATTATGTCATGGAATATTGCGTGTGGAGGCCATGTGGGATTGTAAACGTGCGTTTCGTTGAGATCGGCAGCGCCTGATCCCAGTGCCTGCTGAAATACAGCGAAACTCAACATGATTCTTCCAATTTTTTCTAATCTCATAATATCATCCCATCCAACAAAATGTCATTCAAGACAGAATTGCGGCACTAGGCCCCAACACCTAATCTTGGTTTTGAAATGTTGGTAATCTTTGGTGTTCGTGTTTCCAATTGTCTTACTCGGCATTGAAGGTATGGCTTGGTCAGAAAAGAAAAGGTTGGCGCAAGCTGAACTGCAAAAAATGGACATCGATTTCATATATGTATAACATCTAGTAAAAATTGAAATTGCTAGATTCAAAAGACATTGAAATTCTAAAAATACTGACATACAATTCCAGAACTCCTTACAGTGATATCGCATCCAAGATTGGTCTCACTGTAAATGCCGTAAAAAGCAGAATCAAAAACATGTTATCTAGCAAGGCAATAGAAAATTTTCTGACCATCCCAAATTTTGCCATATTTGGGTACAAGATTTCACATTCTTTGCTCATCAAGCACAATGGCGAGCCTGAGGGCCTTGCAAACCGCTTGTCATCTTTGGGATATGTGTACATACAAGTAGATTTTGTTAACGATACCTCGATACTCAAGTTCTTCTAAAAGATGAAAAAAATACATCTGCTGAAATGGCAAACCTAGTCAAACCACACCAAGTGATACGATCATTTGGGGAAAAGATGCGTACTGATTTTGTACCATCCCAGACAGACTGGAAGATAATAAAATATCTGATGCTAGAGCCCAGAATCAGAATCAGAGATCTGGCAAGAAAGATTTCAATGTCGGAAAAAACCGTCATTAGAAGATTTAACGTCATGTCAAAAAACCATGTCTTTGATTTTACTGTACAATACAATCCTGTAACTCTTGTCAATTACTTGTATTCTAGAATGGTCGTGCTTGTCAAGTCGTCCTTACGTGACAGCGTAATGAGACAAATCCTTGCCAAGTTCAAGGAACATCTCATGTGTCCAGTCCCACCTAATTCCGAGCATATGATTTCGTTTATTTTATACGCAAAAAACATCCCAGAAATAGATCTAGTCAAAAGGAAGATCCGATTGATAAAGGGTGTCATTAACGCAGACTCGCACATGCCAATACGTGTGACATTCAATCAAAATTATCTAGTTGATGAAATAGACAAGAGAGTAAATGACATGACTCTGGCACTAGCCAAATCTGACTAGCTTCCAAAAAGATCATTTAAGGTGTTTGAGCGTCTCATTAATTCCAAAATCAGTGCTGTCCTAGACGCGATGTTATTTTCAGAGATTACTCATTCCATACCGGTTGTTTTTTCAACCATGACACCAACTCATGATACAGATGACTCTTCTGCACGTTTAAGATATTGATCTCAACATTAGTAGATGATTTTGCAGTCTTGGTGTATTTGGGATATTTTGTGAATACTATCTTGTCCAAGTATGTCTCACCTGCAATCTCTTTTTTGCCCAGCTCGTCTGATTCTGTTATGGAAAAGCTAACAAAAAGCACACCATCAACCCAATATGCATTACTTGCCTCAAGTGTCGATATCAAACTAATGATATCATCTAGGCTCATCTGTATGATGTCATGAACGTGGATTATTTTGTAGGGCTCGTGAATAAAATCAGTCATCTGATTCTATGCCTAGTCTGGGTTTATCAGTTTTTGTCGATAGAAAAGAATCTTGTTTCCTCAGCGGAATCAAAATTATTAAAGAATTAGAGCTAAATGACACCGAATGGAATACGACGTAAAAGAACACTGGGAAGATGTCTGGAGCAGAAAAAAATCAGACGAGGTCAGCTGGTATCAAAAAGAACCCAAAACATCAGTCGATCTGATATTATCAACTGAACCCAGTAAGGATGCCAGTATAATTGACGTGGGCGGAGGGGATTCTTTTCTAGTTGATAAACTACTCCAGCTTGGCTTTAGCAATATTACAATACTTGATATTTCTGCAAATGCATTGCAACGAGCGAAACAAAGGCTTGGCAAAAGCGCTGAGCCCATACAATGGATAGAGTGCGATATCCGAGAGTTTGACTCTGATAATACATATGATATCTGGCATGACAGAGCACTGTTTCATTTTCTAATCTCACAAAAAGACATCTCACACTATGTGGGGCTGGTCAGAAAACATGTAAGAAATGGTGGTTATGTGATTGTATCTTCATTTTCTACAAATGGTCCGATGATGTGCAGCGGATTGGACACAAAGCAACATTCAGAAGAGTCTATGAAAAAATTATTCTCTGGAGGATTTGAGCATATCAAAAGTTTTGAAGAAGAACATGTAACCCCACATGGTATAGGCCAAATCTTTACCTACAGTCTATTTAGGAAAACAGCATAAATCAGCAAAATCATCACTGCATCAAATTTCAAGCTCATGCTTTTCCCTCATGGTAAACCCGATCTTACAATAGTCTTGATCAGTAATATCATACCAAAATGATCTAGTCCAGCTCAATTGATACCACTATGGTCTTTGCCACATGATTCGTTGTAATGTACCATTTTCCGTCCTCAAAGTTTGTGCTAGTTGAGAAAAAGATCAAAAACTTGCCGTCATTTTGTGTACTGGAATTAGTAGTAAACGTCTTGCCACTAGGACTAGTTAACGTTGCAGTAACCTGAGTGTTTGGCTTGCCTGCACCGCTTACCTCAATTATCTCACCCTGACGATACAATGACTTGTTGGTTTTTACCGTAAACACATACTGGTCTATTGGTATAGAGTTTGAGGTCTCCTGAGTCCTATCTTGAGATATCAGATGCAATGTTGTCAGGAATATACCAAGTCAAGATGACATCAAATGGTAAAACTGCAACAGAACAGATACGAGAAGTTGGTACATGACCTTACCCATGGAATCAGACCACACTTCGCGCGTCATCAAAACAAAGCCGTTTGAATCCAACAGCTGAATGCTTGCAGTTTTTTGCGGCTCGACTCCCATCCCAGTCATTCGAATGGTATCCCCTGGCAGGTATGTCATTCTGTCTAGTGTCAGTGTAAGTATTTGCTGTATGGGGGTGGCAATCTGCTGAATGACTGGCTCTTTTTGTTCCAGCTCTGTTAGCTTTACCTGGATTTGGGAAAT
>CAYOBG010000106.1:0-1637 GCA_964402265.1 uncultured Candidatus Nitrosotenuis sp.
GCGGCTGCGGCAACAGAGACTGACTCTTTCATGAGATCAAATGACTCCTCGATGGTGTCATTGATTAGCTCTTGTTGCGGTACTGGCCAGCTTTCAAGTAAGACACTGTTTTTTCCAAATGTGCACAAGTACAGGTACTCACTGGTATAGGGGCATAGTGGATGAATCAGAATGTCTAGTGTGTGCAGTATTTTGCGTAATATTGAATAAATTGCAAATCTTCTATCTGAGTTTGAGCTGTCCTCATCCCAGAGTTCTGCCTTTGTAATTGGGATGTATACCTGGCTCAGAGAATTAATCACAAAGTCTTCTATTGCACGTGTTGCTTCGTGGAACTTGCAGGAATCATTATTTTCCTGGACTGATTTTATCAGTCTTTGAAGCTTTGATAAGATCCAAATGTCTGGTGAGCCCAAGAGATTTTTTTGCCTTGACCATTCTATGGTGTGTGTTGTGTCATCAAACTTGTCGTATTCACTGTTTTGCTTAAAGTACAGGTGAATGTGATATAGAGTGTTTAGTATTTGGTATGGACGCGACATCATCTCGTCTGTGCTGAAATTGATTGGCTCAATCGGGCTTGATTTCCAAATAAAGTAAAATCTAATCAGGTCCACTGGATACTGGTTTAACAATTCCTGTGCATCCATTACGTTTCCAAGGCTTTTACTCATCTTGTTTCCATTTTTGTCCAATACATGGCCCTGAAACAAAAATGCAGCAAACGGTGAGACTGGCTTGTTGTTTAGTATTACATTTTCAATGAGTAATGTGTATGCCCATCCACGGGTCTGATCAATTCCTTCCGTTAGAAATGGTGCTGGAATTCCAGATTCGTATTCATCATCAGATAGCGAGGAATATGGTGCAGAACCGCTATTATGCCATGTATCGAGGACGAATTTTTCTCGCTCCATTTGTGCGCCGCACTTTTTGCACTTTATTCCAATTCTGTCAATCCATGGCCTGTGTAGCTCAAAGTTTTCTCCGTCTGGGAGGTCGGTTGCAACCGATAGGATCTCTTTTCTTGAGAATAATCGCTCAATGTGGCCACACTCTTTGCAATTCCAAATTGGCAGAGGGCAACCCCAAAATCTTTCACGTGATATGCACCAAGGATGCTTTTCTTTTATGATTCCAAGAAATCTGTTTTTTGGCTGATCAAAAAAGTATTCCACATTTTCTGCAGCCTCTATTGCCTTCTCGCCTAGTCTGTCCAGCATGTAAAAGAACTCTCTTCGTGCAAGCCATACTATTGGGTGGTGAGAGCGCCAGCAAAGTGGGTACTTGTGCTTGATTCTGCCTATTTTTACTAGGGCACCGTTTGCCTTTACATCCTCAACAATCGGCCTATCTGCATCTCGGACAAACATTGATGCGTACTTACCTGCATCTGGCGTGAACTTGACCTCATCGTCTATGGGGCTAAAAATTGGGACATTTCTTTTTCTTGCAATATCATAGTCTTCCTCTCCGTTTGCAGGGGATAGGTGCACAATTCCGCTCCCCGTGCTTGGGTCAACAAAGTTTTCAGCCACTGCCACATGAACTGTTGGCTCTCTTGCAAGCTCGGCTAGCTTTGGAATCTCTCCAAGTAATGGGTGGATGTATTTTTTGCCCTCAAATGTTTGGCCTTT
>CAYOBG010000106.1:1737-5398 GCA_964402265.1 uncultured Candidatus Nitrosotenuis sp.
ACCATGTCATATCCTTGGTTTACTTCTGCGTGTGACAGTGAAGTCTGGCAGCTTGGACAGTATGCTACCACTCGATACCCTTCTGTTAGAATTCCGGTTTCATGAGCTTTTTTTAGGAACTGCCATTCTCGCTCGATGAACTCGTCTTTGTATGTCCAGTATGCGTTTTCCTGATTAAATGACATGCCAAGAAGATTATCGACATCAACCCATCTCTCATTATACTTGTGGACTAGTCTCTTACATTCGGCCACAATTTTCTCAATTCCAAATGACTTGAGAATTTCAGTTTTTCCGCCTGTAATTCCGAGCTCTTTTTCCGCCTGTAATTCCACTGGAAGTCCCTGAGTGTCCCAGCCTGCGTTGAATGTTATTTTGTGGCCTTTGAGTGTGTTGTATCGATACCACATGTCCTTGATGATTCTGCCCCTCAAATGTCCAGCATGAGGAATTCCGTTCATTGTTGGCGGGCCTTCGATGAAGACTAGTTTTTCGCCGTTTTTTGAATCTGAAATCATTTTTTGTAAATCTATTTTTGATAGGTGCTCTCGGATTTGCACTTCAATTTTTTTAGAATCAAACTCTTTTTCTAACTGCAACATCATTGGGAGTCTTGATCTGATTTTATAAAGCAAGCTAGATTCTGCGCAGAAATTGCGATTATATACGAGACTCCAAATTTAGCATTCATTGGTTAATGTTTTGGTAGTTGGCTCCGGTGGACGAGAGCACGCACTTGGCTGGAAGCTGGCACAATCAAAACAAGTTCGCCAAGTCTTTTTTGCTCCAGGAAACGGCGGAACAAAAAACAACGTTCCAATTGCAGCAGAAGACCTTGACGGCTTAATGGAGTTTGCAATAAACAACAGATGCTTTACAGTTGTGGGGCCAGAAGCCCCTCTCTCAAAGGGCATAGTGGATAAATTCACGCAAAATAATCTTAGGATTTTTGGCCCAACAAAAGAGGCAGCAAAACTAGAATCCAGCAAAATCTGGGCAAAGCTTTTCATGCAGAGAAATGACATTCCGACTGCGCCATTTGGAATATTTGATTCCGCAAAAGAGGCAAAAGAATACGTCGAGTCCCTGAATTATCCAGTTGTAATAAAGGCAGACGGACTTGCAGCAGGCAAGGGAGTAATAGTATGTGATGGAAAGGAGGATGCATTATCTGCAATAGATGAAATGCTAGTCAAAAACACATTTGGTGCCGCAGGCGCAAGTATTGTGATTGAAAAAAGAATTGATGGCATAGAGGCATCATACATTGCATTATCTGACGGACATGTGGCAATCCCAATGGCTACAAGTCAGGACCACAAGCGAATCTATGACGATGATAAGGGTCCAAACACTGGCGGAATGGGCGCGTATTCCCCTACTGGTGTAATTGATGATATCATGGCAGAAAAAATACAGAAAAACGTAATTGACAAAACAATTCACGCAATGAAAAAGGAAGGCATTGTGTTTAGAGGATTTTTGTATGCGGGAATAATGATTAAAGACGGAGAGCCGTACGTTTTAGAGTTTAATGCAAGGATGGGTGACCCCGAGTGTCAGCCAATTTTGATGAGAATGCGCTCTGATCTGTACGAGTACTTGGTTGCATCCTCTGATGGGACACTGAATCTGCTCCCGGAAATATCCTGGAAGAGCCAAACCGCAGTCTGTGTGGTTTTGGCATCAAAAGGATATCCAGAATCCTATCCAAAAAATGAAGAGATCACAGGACTTGATGGTATATCTGGTGACGCGTTTGTATTTCATGCAGGAACAAAATCTGATGGAAGCAAAATTCTGACAAATGGCGGGCGTGTCCTTGGGGTTACAGCACTTGGCGCATCACTTTCCGATGCCATCACAAACGCATATTCTGCGGTGGAAAAAATACACTGGAACTCTAAATACTGTAGAATGGATATTGGAAAAAAAGGCCTAGCCTTTCTGTAATTTTATTACTTCGTCCTCTGTTACAATCCACGAAATTAAAACATCGGATTCTTGATGAGGTATGTTCTTTGCAATTGACTTTGAATATGCGAGAGCTATTGTGGTTGCGTTCTTGTCCTTGAGAAATCTGTCATAGTAACCCATTCCATATCCTAGTCTCTGCCCGGATCTAGTCATTGCAACTGCTGGAACTATGATGACATCAAACTTGTCCACTATTGGACAATACTGCTTTGGCTCCATTATGCCAAACTCTCCTTTTTCCAAATCCTCAAATTTTTTTATGTTGCAAAAAACCAACTCTCCATTTTCAACCCGAGGTAGTGCCAAGGTTTTGCCATGACTTAGTATCTCTTGTAGGATTTCATGCGTTTTTACCTCACTTCCAAGGGTGTGATAACATGCAATTGTCTGCGCCTTTTTGTATTCATCAATTTTGCTCAAGTTTTTTCTAATTTGCTTGCTTGCTATACCAATAAAGTCTGCTGAAAGCCAGTCCCGTTTTTCTAGGAACTGCTTGCGAACGTTTTCCTTAGTTTCTGCCAAGACTTGCACTCATAGATGCCGCAGTTATTGTATTTTTTAAAAGCATAGCAATAGTCATTGGGCCCACACCACCTGGAACGGGGGATGCATATGAAGCCTTTTGAATGATGTCCTCGAAGTCACAGTCCCCTACGAGCTTGCCATCAAGTCTACTTGTGGCAACATCAATTACTATTGCTCCATCTCGTATCATATCTGAAGTCAGGGTGAACCTTGATCTATCACCGACACCTGTGATTATGATATCTGCATTCCTGCAAATGCCTGCTAGATCATTGGTTTTAGAGTGACACATAGTCACAGTTGCGTTTTCTTCTAGCAAAAGATGCAGCAAGGGCTTGCCGACCAAATTACTTCGATTAATTACTACGACATTTTTTCCTTCAAGCAATATGGAATAATACGAGAATAACTCCATTATTCCAGATGGAGTGCATGCCTTGAGAACTGCTTTTTTCATTGCAAGCAAGCCAACATTGTGTGGGGTTAGGCCATCCACATCCTTTAGTGGCGAGATTCGTGATGTTGTCTCAAATTCGTTTAGCTGAGGTGGTAATGGAAGCTGAATCAAAATTCCATGTATGGTAGAATCCGAATTGAGGGAATCCACTAGCGAGTTTAGCTCTGCCTGAGTAATCGTTGCGGAAATCTTGTGGTCTTTGGTTGTGATTCCTACTTCAGCGCATGCCTTTTGCTTGTTTTTTACATATGTGGCAGATGCTGGGTTATCACCAATTAGTACAGTTGCAAGACATGGTTGGATTCCCTGTGACTTGAGCTCTTGTACTGCCTTTTTTACTCTCTCTCGAACCTGCGCAGAAACTACAAGACCATCAATCTTTGTACCGCTCAACAAAATATCTCAAAGTCGATTCTAAATTAACTTAACCAAAAAATCGCACAACAATGACGAGAACGATGGGTTTGAAGGAACAGGGGTTGATACTGAAAACTCGTTCTCGCCGTCATGATTGCAGCATCCGAATATTTATGCAAAGATTAACTTTGTTACTCTAGTGTTATTAGAATACGTGAAAATCTGCATCTGTGTTTGACATTTACAAATCATACGTAATGGTTATAGGCAATATTGAAAATAAAGAAAAACTAATAGAAAAAACATGAATCCGCGAGAGAAAATTCTAGTTGGTGTGGTTGCAGC
>CAYOBG010000107.1:0-5312 GCA_964402265.1 uncultured Candidatus Nitrosotenuis sp.
TGTATTGCTACAACGACTCGCATGGCTTAGTACCAATCCGATAGCAGTCAGGTCCCGCAGGATCAACGGGATTCTTGGTTTACATTATTACATTTTGGAATTGGACGGAATGCACTAATCTTCACATACTCAGATTAGATCAGTTGATCAAATCCTCATTTTGTATGCGTAACTGGAGGCTCGTAAATCACAAAATGGCATATTGCCACACTTCATCACAAGCGCCGCCAAAGCGTTACGTATGCAAAGAGAAACCAAAGAAGATATCATATAAACCATACAGAAATTTTTGCAAAAAATCGTGGGTTTTTCGATCAAAAATATATTCGGCAATATAAGGCAAGAAATGACTTGGAATCAATAGAAAAAATTTATCAAAAAAAAACCAGTAGATCAAACGCCCTATTTACAAAATCAAAAAAACTGCACATCAACGGAGTAAGTCACAACATACGATTTTTCCCCCCGTACCCATTTGTAACAAAGTCTGCAAATGGAAAATACCTAGTGGATGTTGACTCCAACAAGTATGTTGATTTTTGGATGGGGCATTGGAGCCTCATTTTAGGGCATGCTTCAAAACAGGTGTTTTCCAAGGTAAAAGACCAATTACAAAAAGGCTGGATGTACGGAACAGTTAACAAAAACACCATTGAACTCTCAGAACGAATTTCCAAAGCAGTTCCAGTTGCAGAAAAGATTCGCTACGCATCTACTGGTACAGAGGCTACGATGTATGCAGTACGATTAGCACGAGCCATAACTGGAAAAAAAATAATTGCAAAGATTGATGGTGGTTGGCACGGATACACTACGGATCTATTAAAGACCGTAAATTGGCCGTTTGATCAATCAGAAAGTAGCGGACTCACAGACGAAAAACACATCATATCGCTCCCATACAACGATTTAGAAAAATCAATTAAAATTTTAAAATCTGCTAAAAATGATCTTGCGGCAACAATCATAGAGCCAATACTGGGGGGAGGCGGATGCATTCCTGCAACAAAAGATTATCTCAAAGGATTACAGGAATTTACGAAAAGAAAAAACTCACTGTTTATACTAGATGAGATAGTCACGGGATTTAGGTTCAGACCTGGCTGTCTATACAACACAATGAACCTTGATCCTGACATTGTAACGCTTGGAAAAATTGTAGGTGGTGGATTCCCAATAGGAGTCATGTGTGGCAAAGAGGAAATCATGAATCATGCAGACACACAATTATTTTCAAAAACAAAAAGAGCATACATTGGGGGTGGAACTTTTTCCGCAAACCCAATGACCATGGTAGCTGGTGCATCAACGCTTGATGTTCTAAAGAACAATTCCGCACTGTATGATAGAATTGCAGAATATGGAAACTCCACAAGAAAACAGATAACTAAAACATTTGATGGTAAAGTTATCACTACTGGCAAAGACTCGCTATTTATGACACATTTTGTCAATGATAAAATTACAGAGATAAAAAATGCTGTAGATGTGGCACAAACAAATACAAAACTATTACACAGATTTCATTTTGAAATGATCGTAAAAGATGGAATATTTTTCTTGCCTGGCAAGCTTGGCGCATTTTCTGATGCACATTCCAAGTCAGATGTAAAATCACTCATATCTGCTGCAGAGCGATTCTCTGAGAACATTAGATAGATTACAAATTTTTCAGTTAATTCCTAGCAGAGAAACTCCATACATACCAATATCGATTTAAATAACAAAATAAATCCGATAGATAATGCAAGGCCTAGATACCTTACTACTCAGAGCAGTACTACACTCAGTCCAAGAAGAATTAGACGAAGACCAAATACACCACATTGAAGAAAAACTTCAACAGGAATACGGATTAGCTTTTCATGAATTGTTTAACAAATTCGATAAGGTGAGAAATACTCTATACCAGTTTGAAAACGATTTAAAAAACATAGAAGACAAAATATTAAGAAACTTTCTATCAGTGGATAAAGATGTAGATTCTTCAGACGTATGGCTTGTAATCAGAAATAAGCATTTGGCAGAATTAATTTTGAAGACATTTGCAGATGAGGATAAAAAAATGATTCTAGATTTAACGCGGGAAAAAACAGAAACCGTGCCAAATCTTCTGAGTAGATGTCACCTTCCAAACACATCCGGATACAGAAAGACAAAACAACTAATTGATGATGGATTCATCATTCCAGTTGGACTTGCAGAATCGTTTGAAGGAAAACGCGCAATTTTATACAAATCAGTAATTCAGAAAATCCAAATTACAATTAACAGGGACCAAGTGATCACGTCCATTTTGATCCCAAAAGAAGAAATGCTCTCAAGTCACATAATAAATACAATTTTAGACATAAATCAAAACAACGTAAAGAGCCTATCAAACTAATCATATTTTTAAGACAGCGAGCACATACTATGATATTGGATGTTACGCAAGCGTATCAGATTTTAAATGTAAAACACGAATCGTCATTTAACGAAATAAAACACGCATACAGACAACTCGTTTTGGAATCACATCCAGACAGAAATAACTCTGAACAAAACGGAGTCAAATTCAAGCTTGTAACTGAGGCATATCACACATTAAAAAATAATGATAAAGCACATAATGCAAAAATGTATTCTAGTCAAAAATACACCGACATAAAAACAAAAAAAGAGAAAACGGTCACACGCACAAACTGGGGAGCGCCACCGGGGGATAAAATTCCAGAAGAGAATTGGAGTAGATATACAAAACAGACAGAGCAGACAGACCCTTTCTTTTGGAAGAATTATGTTTCTGACTTTTGGAAAAGCTACGAATCGAAGACAAATGAGACAAAAAAACAATATGATTTTGAAATAACCCAAGAAAAAGAGCCCAAATTATTTTCAAGCGTTGATCATAGCCGATGCATAGGATGCTGTAGTTGCGAGACAATTGCTCCTGGAGTTTTCTCTGTTGACAAAATTTCCAAAATGAATCCAAAGTCAAATGTAATAAATCAAAGAGGAGCAAAAATGGATAAAATACTAGATGCCGCACAGACATGCCCTACAAAGGCAATCAAAGTAGAAGAACAACAAACTAAGAAACGTTTGTATCCTTACTAGTCAATTTTTAGTTTTGACAATACTTGCTCAAATTCTGAATCAGATAATTTTGGACAGTTATGAAACATCGAATGCACCGCGCCTGCAGAATCACTAGAACTACGAGGAATTAGATGAACATGCATGTGAGGTATTTCCTGCCCAGCACCTTTACCATTATGAATTGCGATAAGTGATGCACCCGTAAGCGCATCAACTTTTGGCGCCAATTTGTACACAATCTCAAACAAATCCCGGCTCTCGTCTTCAGACAGATCTTGGATTTTTTCACGATGGTTTTTTGGAATCACTAATGTATGTCCCAAAGTGAGTGGAAATGCATCTAAAAAAGCAATTGATTTTTTTGTTTCAGCAACAATTCTTGCCTTGATCTCACCATTACTTATTTTACAAAATATGCAATCCATCACACGCATAACATGAATTCTCCATATATTTTACAACCCGGTTTTATTCAACGGATTTGAGCGCGAAATACATTATAATGGATATCGAGTCATCCAAACTGATTGACAATAAAGAACATAACAGTTCTCGGATCAGGAATAATGGGACATGGTATCGCACAAGTTAGTGCAATGTCAGGATACAACATAGTACTACGAGACGTCGAACAGCAATTTTTGGACAAAGCCATGGAGAAAATACGCTGGAGTCTTGAAAAACTAGTCTCTAAGGAAAAAATTACAAAACAGGAATCAGAATCAATCCTTTCTCGAATTATAACCAAAGTTGACCTCAAAGATGCAGTAAGTTCAGCTGACCTAGTCATCGAGGCAGTTCCAGAAATAATGGACCTAAAAAAGAAAGTCTACGCAGAACTTGACAGTGTTGCAGACAAAAGAGTGATTTTTGCATCAAATACTAGCACCCTACCAATCACAGAGATTGCAAATACTACCAGCAGACCTGAAAAATTCATTGGAATTCATTTCTTTAATCCACCACAACTAATGAAACTAGTTGAAGTCATTCCAGGCCAAAAAACAAATCAAGAAATTGTTGATATGACGGTAGACTATGTCAAATCAGTCAAAAAAGAACCAGTAATTTGTAAAAAAGACGTTCCAGGATTCATAATCAATCGCCTTTTCATCCCAATGGTACATGAGGCTTGCTGGTTAAAACAAAGAGAAAATTTTAAGCTAGAAGAAATCGATTCTGCAGTAAAATTTGCAATGGGTTTTCCAATGGGGATTTTTGAGCTTGCAGATTTTACCGGGATGGATGTGATTCACAAGGCTACAATTGAGCTCCAAATACGGGACAAAAAAGTAATCTTTCCCCATCCAGAGGTAGAGAAATTATTTAATGAAAAGAAGTTAGGTCAAAAATCTGGCGAGGGTTTTTACAAATATTCTGATGAAAAATATGAGCGAGTGCAGCTTGACGAGTCCTTGGCAAAAAAATGCAACCCAATTCAGCTTGTAGCTAACATACTAAATAATGCCGCATGGCTTGTGACAAACAAGGCAAGCGATATTATTGAAATTGAAAAAGCGGCACAACTTGGCCTTGGTCTCAAAAAACCAATCTTTGAGACTGGGAAAGAATTTGGCATCAAAAATATCGTAAATGAGCTAAACCAGTTAGCAAAAAAATACGGTCCATTTTACGAACCAGACCCATTACTGGTTTCTATGCAGTGATTTGACTTAGAATATACCGCACAGCGTCCTGCGGAGTATCAACGCCTACAATTTTGACATTTTGCCTATGATCCAAATACTGATCTGCAAATTTTGCTGCAGTACCTCCAGAATTTTTTAGTGCTGCAATTGGTTTTTTGTGCATATATGCAGCACACATCTCAGAAAGCGTGCCGGAGCCACCACCAACAACAATTACCCCATCTGCAGAAAGTGCATTCAGAAAGTCTCTTGATAGCCCAAGGCCACTTGGAATAACAACGTCACAGTATTCATTTGCAAATGATGAATTGTCTTGTGGAATTATGCCTATAGTTAGCCCACCAGTATCACGCGCTCCCTTAGATGCGGCCTTCATCACACCTCCAAGCCCACCAGTTATCAAAACAGAGTCAGATTTTGCAATCTCAACACCCACGTCATATGCAATTCTTTCTAGTTCTGGAGTACAACCATTTTCATTATTCCCAATAACTAGAATTTGTCTTCTTTTTGCCAATCAGATACGCCTTTAATGTACGCCCAAATATTTTTTCAGATCAGACACGATCGATTTTGTGAACG
>CAYOBG010000108.1:0-5295 GCA_964402265.1 uncultured Candidatus Nitrosotenuis sp.
GATATTATCTGAGATAATGGCTTGAGGTTTACGTCCACACCGTTAGAGTTTTTCAGGTAATATGCGCCCTTGATGCTGTTTGTAGTAACAGAGTCAAATTCGTCCTTGTCAACTAGTGGTGATAGACATGTACAGCAATCAGATAAAATTTCACATCCGGCTCGCTCTATTTCGTTTGTGTATCCCAGGTGTCGCGCTTGCTCTTGCACTGCCCTTGGACAGAAAACCATGCAACGCTTTGAAAAGGAACGTCCCTTTAGCATTGAGGATAAATCAGACATTTCTTCTAGACCAAGCTGCGGGCTGCCAAGTGTTATGAGATCACCCTTGTCTGCAGTATTTAGCTCATCGTAAATTTTTTGCATTTCCTTTTTGTCAAAATCAATTTTTTCCGAGTTTGCCTCCTCGCCTAGGACGAACTTGCCGCATCGGCCAGAGGTTCCCATGCCTCCACATAGGGATTTACATTTGCGCTTATCCATGCCTGACACCCCTGCAATACTTACTGCATTGTCTGCCACTTTGCCTGCAAAATATCCAAGCATTCCAAATGCAAGCTCATCTGGTTTGTCAATTTTCATGCGTATGGTTAGGTTTGGTTTATCATTGATCCTAAGATCAGAGTATGGGCTTTTTCCGGTAAGTGCACTGGCAAGAGCAGAAAATGAGCTTTCCTTGTTTGTCTTGAGATTGCCAATTGAGTTTGCGTATATTGCAGCATTTGATTCTGCAAAAGAGACTTGTGTTCCTTTTTCCGGAAGATCAAAGATCTCATATGGGATACATGAAAAAGAAGGAATGACTCCCATTTTTTTGTACGAGTCCGCAATGCTTTTTTGTTTTTGAATAAATTCATCTGATAAATTGTATTTTGATACACTATCAAAGTCAAAGCCCATCGGGTTTAGCGTAGTCATCACCTTTACTTTGGCATCCTTTGATAATTTGGCTAGAAATTCCTCACCTGCATCTCCAATTGTATTATAGTTAACACCTGAGAGGTGCGCCCACTTTATTGGTACAAGTTTTTGCGCGTTTGTTGCCTCACCTGTTGCAACCAAAATTCTATACGCCGTCTCTAGCGTCTCTCCGTATTCTCCCTTTAGTGCAAGCTCTTCTTCTTTTGTTAGCTCCACGGTTTTGTTCTGGGTTTTTCCGCGCTATAATGCTTCTTGCAGGTTTATTATTGGAAATGTACCAAAAAAATCAATGAAAAAGATTCTTTCCGGCATGATGGATACGATGAACTCTGTTCATCCCCCAAGAATGACTGCACTGCGTGAACTACACGACGTAGAAGAAGGCGATCCGTTTGCAATACTGATTGGCACCATACTATCAGCTAGAACAAAGGATGAGAGCACAACTAAAGTCGTAAAGGTGTTATTCTCAAAGTACAAAACCGCAAAAGACTTGGCAGGGGCCAAACTAAAGGACGTTGAAAAAATAATCCATTCTATAGGATTCTATCATGTAAAGGCAAAAAGAATAATTGATGTTGCAAAGATAATTCATACGCAATACAAGGGAAAGGTGCCTGATAACATGGATGCACTAGTGTCCCTGCCAGGTGTTGGACGAAAAACTGCCAACTGTGTTCTGGTGTATGCGTTTGAAAAGCCAGCCATACCTGTCGACATACATGTGCATAGAATCTCAAATAGACTCGGTTTGGTTGATACCAAGACTCCAGAGCAGACAGAGCAAGAGCTAATGTCAAAGATTCCGGAAAAATACTGGCTTGAAATCAATGACACCTTTGTCATGTATGGGCAAAACATTTGCAAGCCGGTCTCGCCAAAATGTAATGTCTGCAAGATAAAGAAACTCTGCAGGTACTATACTGCTAGGAACGCTTCTTGATTACTAATAATGCCAAGATTAGTGCACCTACTCCCCCTGCCACAAAGAATGGATAATAGTGAAACGGATTTTTTGAGATATCACCTGATAGAATTTCTATTGTGTATGTACCAGAGTTGATTGCCGGTGGGTCTGTTGTATCATCCATGCCATATACTGCATAGCTTCCAACTACAAAGTCAGACAGAGGTAGATTGCTAGTAACAATTCTTTTTCCATTGCCAACAGATAATCCCTGTGCATCACCATAGGCCGCAATGATTTTGGTGTTCTCGTACCATCCATCCTTGTCTATTCTAGTTGCTGGCAAATATCCAGAGTCTGGCAGATTCATTGCAACCCAGAACTTGTGATCAGGCATACTGCCCATTCCTATTTCAACGAATTTTCCCTCTACATTTGCGTCATAGAGTCTTAGTATGGCATTACCCTTTGGATTTGAATATAACAGATTATTCTGAATGGTAATCTGCCAAGATCCTTCGTGTGATTTCTCAAATGGTGTAATTATCATATCATTTCGGACTCGATTAAAGTCAGATGCTGGAATCTCTATTGTTTGTAGTACTAGTGAAGGATTTGCAAATTCTTGTGCATGAGCTGGTATTACAGTAAGTACCACTAGGAAAAGCGGGATTAGTTTTGGTATGAACAATTATTCCACAAACGGTTTTTTATACGACTGGATCACTTTGACTACTTCAGGTCGCATGATATACTCTGATGGTGATTGGCCCTCGTCAATTAATGAACGAAGCTTTGTTCCACTGATTTGCTCATGAAAGTCTGGTGAATGTGGGCAGGCCCTTTCGTTGGTAAATGCGAGGCATTTCTTGCAATAATAGAAAGCAGGAAAGAACAATGGCTTTATTTCTAGATCTGGATAGTCTGAGAATATTTCCTGTGCAGCAAACGGTGAGTAATATTTTCCAACACCTGCATGATCCCTACCAATTATGATATTGGTGCATCCATAGTTTTGCCTCATTATTGCGTGGTGGATTGCCTCCTTTGGTCCTGCATACCTCATTTCGGTGTGCAATGTGGCAAGTGTGCATCTATTCTTTGGGTAATAGCTCTCAATCATGGCAATATACGCTTGTAATATGACCTCATCTACGAAATCACCTGACTTTTTCTTGCCAATTAGCGGATTTACAAATACTCCATCACAGCTAAGAAATGATTCCTTTTGCAGCATTTCGTGTGCTACATGTGGGGGATTTCTTGTCTGAAATGCGGCAATGGTTTTCCATCCAGCATCTGAGAATGCCTTTCTAGTATCAGTTGGTGTTAGCCTGTATTTTCGGATTGGGTCATGATTTGGTCGCTTGAGATAATCGATTTTTCCTCCAAGCAGATACTCGTTCATTGATGCAGTCTTTGCTACACCTGGATGGTTTGCATCGGTAGTGCCATAGACTGCTTGTGATGTTTTGTTTTTATCAAAAGTGTAGGATTCCTCTACATGTAATACGGCAAATTCTCCGTGCGTTGTTTTTAACGCTACTTCTTTTGCATCCTTTGCATTTTGTGCAGTTTCCTTGTCCACATCTAGTACTATAGGTATGGTCCAAGGCAGATCGTTTGATAATCTCCCCTTTGATACCACGCCGTCAAAGTCTGATTGTACCAGAAAGCCTTCCAGAGGACTAAAGATTCCGTCTGCGATATTTTCAACATCATTTGCCAAATCCTCGCTAATTGAAATGGAAAACATTCCTGATGTGTCTTTCTGGGTGGTTCGGTTTACGAGCCTGCCACCGTGGGGCTTGATTGCGCCCTGAATACTCATTAAGTGTGCTCCATGTGCAGTCCGCATTCCTTGTGTGTGTCAGACTCCCACCACCACCTTCCGGCTCGCAGGTCTTCTCCAATTTTTATTGGCCTAGTGCACGGCTCACAGCCGATGCTAGTATAGCCCTTATCCATTAGCTTGTTGTATGGTAAATTGTGATCTTTGATATATGACATAATTTGGTCCCAGGTCCACTCTATTATTGGGTTTACTTTAATGATACCACCGTGCATCTTGTCTATTTCTATCATTGCTGCTTTTGATCGGTTTTCGTTTTGGTCTCGCCTCAGCCCTGTAACCCATGCATCAAGTGTTGATAGCATTTTGTTCAATGGGTGTACCTTGCGGATTTCACAGCAGAGCTTTCGATTCTCTACTGATTCATAGAATAGGTTTATTCCTTTTGAGTGAACCATCTGCTCTACTTCCTTTGTATCGGGGAATAATACCTCAAATTTGATATTGTATTTTTTTGATATTGCATCCATGACATCGTAGGTTTCCTGGTTAAGCCTGCCCGTGTCTAGTGTGAAAAATCTCGCCCTTGGATTTATTGATATGATCATGTCTGTAACTACGCTGTCTTCGGCGCCAAAGCTTGAGGCCTTTGCAATTTTACCGCCAAAGGTATCATACGCCCACTTGAGGGCATCCTGCGGCGTTTTTAGCTTGGCGTTAATCTTGTCGACTTCTTCTTGCGTAAACAACGATTGTGATGGTAAAAATTTGTTTTATAATTATTTGGAGGCAAAACCATTCAGAATTATAAGCCGGCACACATCATGAAAAAAAATGAACGAGCCTGCGTTTGTGGTTGTTTTTCCATCAATATTTGCCAAAAACAAGCAAAACCTGCTAATATCTAATGTTAAAAAAATTCTCAAGGTCCAAAACCAGCAATTTGGAAAAGTCACACCTGATGATGAGCTGATTATAGTCGAGGCAAACGATCCTGTCTTTGCTTCTACTGCGATAAACCTGCTTTTTGGTATAGATCAGGTCTCTATTGCCAGGCGGGTTGAGAACAAGTTCAATGTTGTAGTATTAGCAATTGCCAAAATCGGCACAAATCTGTTGTTGCAGGGAGAGCAGTTCTATGTCAGAGTGGATGGTCATCCTACTGGATACCTGCCAAAAGATGTTGAGATAGCTGCAACCTCTGCATTAATTGAGAAAACAGTAGACATGGAATGTCGTCCAGGCACTGAAAACAAACACGACAAGATGATTCACTGCTTTTTGACTAGGAAGAATGCGTATGTTTCAATATTTTTGGAGAAAGGCCATGGCGGAATACCGTACAATTCGCAGGGAGAACAGATACTGTGTTGTATATATGATGAATTGTCTGCTATATCATGCCTTGAGGCAATCAAGCAGGGATTTGATGTTAGGATTTTGGTCTGCTATGATACCGATGCGAACCTGATGGATCTAGTCAAGATGATAAATCGAATCATACCAAGGACACTAAGATCAGATGTTACACTCGACTTTTTCAACATACCACTAAAACAGGACAATTCAAAATCACTCCAGCAAAAAATTCTTACAGTTACTGGGGTTTTGTGTCATATAGCAAAAAAAGAAAAGATTCAGAAAATTTGCTTGGCATTATCACCACTTGCATTTCC
>CAYOBG010000109.1:0-5288 GCA_964402265.1 uncultured Candidatus Nitrosotenuis sp.
CTCTTGGTCTACGTCCAAATCAGCCATGGTTTTAAGGCAGCTACGGTATTTTTTTTGCAGCTCAATTACAGAGTCAGAAATATCAATTACTACAATTACTACTTCTGCATACTTTAGCTCCTCAAGTGTTGATTTGAATGCCTCAATCATGTATGCCGGCAGCTTTGAGATGAATCCTACGGTATCTGATATTAGGACCGGCTCTTTTTCGATTAGAGTTTTCCTTGTTGTAGTGGATAGTGTGGTGAATAGTTCTGCGCTTTCCTCCTTTGTCTCGCCAGTTAGTAAATTAAACATGGTTGTCTTTCCGGCAGAGGTGTAGCCTGCCAAAGATATTGTCTTGAGGCCGACCCGTCTTCTTGCCTCTCTGTGCAATGCCCGCTGCCTTCCCATTTTGAGAAGCTTTGATTTGACGCTTTTCATTCTGTTTTGAATGTCGTTAAAGTAGGTGTCTACCTCATACATTCCAATTCCCATGAATCCCGGCTGCTCGCCCATCTTTGCAAGGCGGACCTTTTCTTTTGCCCTTGACATTTCATACCGGAATTGTGCCAGCTTTATCTGAAGGTGTGATTCTGCACTGGTAGAACGTCTCTCAAAAATTTCCAAAATTAGCGACTCTCTATCTAGGACATTTATTTTCAGCTTGGATGCCAAGTTGTAATTCTGACTTGGCTTTAGGATTTCATCATAGATGAGGACGTCAGGTTTTATCTTGTCTGATATATCTTTGATCTCTAACATCTTTCCCTCACCAATTCCATATTTTGATTTGTTTAGGAATTTCTGCCTGATTAGCCTCTCAACTTTGTAGCCTGCCGCCTCGCAGAGGCCATATGCCTCCTTGATGGACTCTTCATTATCATACGTGATCAGAATGGCAGTGTACATCTTGGAATTCAAAATCTTAAGGCCTTTTTTTCAGCATCTTTTCTATATTCATGTTTAATACGATTTCCGCAATATCACTTGCGTATTCTGCTATTCTTGCAATGTTTTCAGCCATTCTTCGCAAACGGTACGCCTCTTCCTCGTTCTTACTAGCCTTGACTGTCTCTAGGATCCTTTTCTCGTATTTTGAGAGCTCCGATGCCTTTTTGATTGCAAGCTCTGCTTGGTTAAAATCCTCTTTGAATAATGCAAGGCATGCTTGGTCTAATACTGAGACTGCAAAATTGCTAAGGTCGTCGATTTTTTCCATTGCCTCTTTTCTTATGGACTGTTTGAATTCCAGCAGATCCTTTGCAATCAGGACAGCATGGTCTCCGGTTCGCTCTATGTTTTTTACAATCAATCTGTACCCAAGACACTGTCTTGCATTTGTAAAGCCCATGTCCCGTAGCATGTATTCATTTTGAATGGCAATCTTTAGCTGCCGAATAATGTAAAATCCAAACCTGTCCACTTCATCATCGGAGTCAATCACCTCTCTTGCTAGCTCTAGGTTTTCCTCTCTTACTGCCAGCAGCGAATCCTTTAGCATTGATTTTGCCAAGTGAAGCATTCGCTTAAAGGCGCCATCAACTGTGAGCTCTAGCAAATTAACCAACACCTGAATTGTTATACCCTCAACGGAATCTGAGATTATTTCTGCACCCATTAGCATTCCCTTTACAGCTGATTTGATCGAGTTTCTTTGGCCTGGCTGGAGCCTATCACCTTTGGGCTTTACCTGAATTGTCTTGTAACCAAGAAAATACAGCGACACTAGTTTTCTGACAATTGCTGCATTGTCATCATCACGCATTATTTCCAGCACTGCCTCTTCTCCCTGGATTGATTTTGTCTGCTCTTTTGATGGAATTATTTTTAGTGCAGATTTTCCTTCTCGCGTTATTGTGATTTGGTCTCCTTGTTTTAGGCCAAGCTCCATTATCCATTGCTTTGGCAATGACACGATGTATGATGATTTACCGGTAAACTGTATGCGTCGGGTCTCCTCGCGTTCCTGCATGATCTAAATGAATTTGTTTTATCTATATAGATATGCTTTGAAAATATATGCCAAAAATGGTTTGGCGTTTTACTGTGGCGTTTGTCCGTGTTTTGACATATTAATGGACTGACTAGTTATGATATAGTGGATCCGCTCGTAAAACTAAAGCACACAATTGACGCATTGTTTGGAAATGGGATTTCAAAGAACTTGCCAAAAGATATCGAGATGACATTCTCAAGGAAAACCGGCAGAATCCGCGAAGTATATCACAACAAAAAACTTCTCTGTACCTTACGAATTGACGGCGGTCTTGCAGTATCTCCTTATTTTGCACAGATCTTGCTAAAGAACAAGAAATTCCGCCAAAACTGCATCGAAATAGATGATGATTCCAAGCCATTTGTGCAGGACGGAAAATCCGTATTTTGCAAGCACGTAACCTGGGCTGGCAAAAACGTCCTAATTGGCGCAGACGTTCCGGTATTGTATCAGAATCAGGTGATTGCAGTCGGGCGGGCAGTCGTAAACTCGGAAATGATGATGACCCTCAAGCGGGGTGTGGCAGTCAAGGTTCGAGATAGTTTAAAAAATAGTTTGGAGCAAAAACAGGTATGATGCGCGGCGGTGGCGGAAATCGCGAAATGCGAAGAATGCTGGACAGAATGGGCCTTGACATGAAGGAGCTAAACAACGTCCAGGAGGTAATCATAAAAACTGACAAAAAAGAGATCATAATTGCAAAGCCTGCAGTAACTGAGATGAAATCAAAGGACAATTCGATTTTCCAAGTGATAGCAACCTCATATGAGGAAAAGGAGCTGGAAACTCCGATCTTTTCAGAAGACGATATAATGCTGGTGTGCAGCCAAGCAAATGTTACCCCAGAGGTTGCAGCAAACGCTCTAAAGGAAACCGGTGGCGATCTATCACGAGCAATTTTGCTTCTTACCACAAAATGAATAATTTAATTAGCCGAAAACGGGGGATTTTAGCTGTATGAAAGAGGCAGCACAGACAGCAGTTGCAGATTCTCGAGTAAGCAAAATAATCAAGTCTCTATCGGAGCTGGAAAACGACCTTGATTCACTCAATGTCAAAGTAGCCGATATGAAAAAAAGCCTCCACACCAAGGCGCAAAAAGAGGTCGAGTCCATGCGGGAAAAAACCGTCCAGATGGCAATGAAGGAAGCAGAAGCCATGATCTCTGAAACAAGGGCAAAAGCAGAATCTCAGGCAAAGAAAATAGCGGCCGACGGTTCAGCAAAACTAGACAAACTAAAGAGCACTATAGACTCTAAATCAAACGAAGCAGTTGATAGTGTTGTGTCAACAATTTTGAAACCGTAAAGCCTTAAATCGCTTTTATAATAATGAAGGGTATCAGCGCGCTACAAGATTGTCGCATTGGTATTGCCACTACCTATGGTAAATCCTACTTTCAGTTTGTAAAGACACTCAAGCTTTTGAACCTAAAATACGATTCTCTAGTCCCAGAAGACATCCCAACATACCAAGGCAGTCTCATATTTACTACAGAGGATGAATCCCCAAAATATGCTGCCCAAGCCATACTAAACGAGGAGATTTTACAGCAAGACCCAACCGTAATCCAGGGAATAATAATTGAAAAGCTTGATTCTGGCCTAAACCAATCAGAACTGCTCATTGGAATCGACCCTGGGCAAAGAATCGGACTCTCTGTTACCTATCTTGGAAAGGAAATAGAGCGCGGACTGTATACATCACCTGATGACCTGGCATCCCATGTTGCCAAGATTTTGGGAGGTCTCAGGGCAGAGCGAAAGCTAGTCAGAATTGGAAATGGAAACATGGAGGTTGCAAAACAAATTACGAGTCTATTGAATTTGAGATTCTGCTCGCACTTTGAGCTAGAGTTTGTCGATGAGCGCAAGACCACTAAAAAAATCAAAAACTACAACAGGCGAGGCCAGCGCGACATGCTTTCTGCCAAATTCATAGCGCAAAGGGAAGGGTACAGGCACTTTATTTTGCCATTATCTCGCACTGGATAGGGATCTAGTTTTAAAAAACACTCAAAAACAACCTAAGATCACGCTCCAAGTAGGTATAATCTCGTGCGTGAAAAAATCGTTAGATATTTATACAACTTTCCGGTTTTTTGTCAAATTGATCAAGCTGATCGCCTAGATCCGTTATAATTCTTATATTGTTTTCAGAAAAATCTTCTAAAAAATATAGATCCATGCTTAAATATTTGCGATTCCTATATAATGATGACAAAAATATGACATGTAAGGGAATCTGCTCCAGATACAAGGCTCAAAAGCCAGTAGGAACTGGACGTTATGCTTCAGGTCAAAGACGTTGTCAAATTTGTGAAATCTTCATCAAATGGGAAGGCCTTTGGTGTCCGTGCTGTGGATACAGACTGAGAACAAAACCACGAAATCTCAAGTACAAAGCCAAGCTACGTGCCAGAGTAGAAGCCGAAGCTCAAGAAGCTACCGGAATCTCAACTATTGATGCGGCAGAAGAGACTATTGTAACAGAAGAACCAATAGTTGTGAAAGCAAAAGCTCCAAGAAAAGCAAAAACTGCAAAGACTGCAAAAACAGTAAAAGCAGCAAAAGCGACAAAGAAAGCAAAAACCGCAATCAAAGTTGAAGTCGACCCACAAGAAGCGATAGCAATAAAGGCATAAGTCGATCCAAGCAATTAATGTCAAGTTCTGACCACAGAACAATAGCTGTGGAAACAGAAAATCGGAAATTCGATGTCACAGTCTTAAAGTACGAAAACGCTTTTTTCATTTCAATTTCTGAAGGTCCGCCAAAGATCGGTGGCATGATAATATCAATCGGTACTGGTCCCACTCCTAGCTCATCTGAGATAATACCAATCCGCCAGGATTCCTTATTTGTAAAACTGATCTCTCAAAAAATGGCAACAGAGATTCACGGCATTTGTGTTGTTTCTCTTTCTGCACAAAAAGAGCTTGGGTCTGGTCCAAGCAAGGTTCTAATTGAGAAGATAACGGAGGCAGTTCGGCAATGACGGATCTGCGAAGCTATATCGACCAGGTCAAAAAAATGGGACAGCTTCACACCATTTCAAAAAAAGTGTCCACAAAATTTGAGATTGCGTCACTGACTGCACAAGTCGATGGTGCAAATGCCATACTATTTGATAACATAAAGGAGAGCAAGCTGCGACTGGTTGCAAACCTTGTTGGAAACAGGGAACGATTTGCAAAGGCAATTTCTGGCACTGAAGAAACAATTCACGATAAAGTAATCTCTGCAATAGAGCACACAAAAAAGCCCAAGGTCATATCTGATGGCAAGTTTTTTGAAAACAGATCAAAGGA
>CAYOBG010000110.1:0-5243 GCA_964402265.1 uncultured Candidatus Nitrosotenuis sp.
AGACTTGAAGATCAAGGTAAAGAATGGAGGTCATTTATCGATATTGCGTCTGATAGAAGCCGGGTCGGGCAAGCCACATCATCGTCTCTTGGAAATGTGAGGTTATTCACAAATATTGGAATTAATAATCGAGATTTTTCTGGGAAACCATTTTCGTTTGCCATGAAAGGGTCAATACATCGCTTAAGAGTGTTGGATTCTAGAAGCAAGAACCATACTACATATGAGAAGAATTTTTATAAAATATTTTACGAATTTGAAAAACTAAAGCAGAAACTTGCTCTTTCCGATGCCACTATTGAAATGGCTACGTATCTGTTTCGAAAAGCACTGAATAAGAAATTAAGTCGTGGTAGAAATGTATTGCTGATATCCGCATCATGTTTGTATATTGCTTGTAGGGAAAGTGAAACACCTAGAACTCTACACGATATAGCAGATGCCATAAATGCAAAGAAAACTGATGTTAGTGCTTGCTTTAGATTGCTTGTAAATGAATTAGAGCTAACGATGCCGGTTGTGAATTTGCCTCAATGTGTTGTGCGAATTGCTAACAGCATTGGAGCTTCTGAAAAAGTTAAGCGCCGTGCCATTGAAATTCTTCAAAAAGCAGAGCAAATTAACATTGTTGCAGGCAAGGACCCAATGGGACTAGCAGCAGCTGCAGTCTATTTGGCAGGAATTGAAATTGGAGAACATTATTCACACAAAAACATCACGGCAATCGCAAAAACAACCAGTGTTACGATTAGGAATAGGAGTAATGAATTGAAAAGAAAGGTTCTCTCAACCAAAATTTTCTGTTAAAATGTTCAAGACTTTGGAAATAATGAGATTATGATTCGCGTTTATCTCTGTTGATATTAAAAGTAATTCCGCTTGGTTTAATGGAATTGTTATCCGTTTTATCTTTTCATATTCGGCCATTGAGTACCTTCCTTTACCGATAAACGTTGAAAGCGCATTACGGGTCTCCCATCTAAGAATTGTCTGTATTGCAGATTTTGTTAGCTCCTCTGGTGGCAATAATGCTTCTAAACCATCACGCATTCCACCACACATACAATGTCCGCTTTTGTGATAAATTGCCACATATCTTATCTTGGGATCAATTTCAAAAAGTGTTTCACACAGGTTTTCATAATCTGAAATCATACAATGAGCTTTTCTCTGCTAAACATCATCATGTTTTACTTTTGATTGTTTTTCATCGGATGTTAGGATCAAGTATGAAAGCATAATCATCAACATGTAAAATCCAACCCACATCTCAATTTCTATTATTGTCAACCATATTCATACACCGCAAACTTATTTAAGAGAAACACTCTTTTTTATTAAAATTCATTTGATAACTATTCAATTAATCTAATAAAAATAAAGTAATTAACAAATTTACTTAATATATAATGATTAAGCATAAGATCTCAAGATGCTAAGACATGATTCATTAGATGAAAAGAAAATAACTGAACTAACCGAGCAATCCGATATAGAAAGACGGTTATCACAATTGACAACAGATGAAATCGTGTCCTTGTTGGAAAGATTAGACGAACTGATATCTTGTCTGCCACCAGACAAAGTATACTCTGACTTGATGCGGTTGAAAATTATGGTACTAGAAGAAGAACGTCTCAGAGAGGAAATCGAGATTAGCTGACATTTCATGAGCATGCACCTGTTTATTTTTGTGCAAATTTTGGACAGCAATCATCTGAAAACCAGACGAAGATCTACCGATCTTGACACATCCACCAAACCTTTTTCATCGAATTTGGCGTTATTATTCAGCAGACTGCTGCCAACCCTCATTGCGATTTGTAAAATAAAAGATTCACGCCACAAATAGTTAACATTCATTCATGTTTTTTATAACGAGTGTGAAAACTTGGATTATAATATGTACAATTGGTTTCAGCCAGATGACTCAATAATTTCCTAAATGTTTACGATTCTTAGATAGATCATAATGTTTATGAATTAAATGAATTCTTAAACAAATTTTTAGTTTTTGTGTAAACTACTTTAAATTTTTTGATTACGCAGTGTCTGTAGAGGTGATATAGAATAAGGGAAGATTTTGCAGAATATACTAAATGTCCTACTTGCGATAGGCCGTTAATGGTTTGTGGCTGCGCGTGTCCATATTGCGGTAAACACGATGAGTGTGATTGTGAGTTACTGTCAATCAAACATTAGGTGAAAACACTGCCTGATTTCAAGTCTGCAAAATCGTTAGTTGCTAAGACGTAGTTTGTACGCATTATCAACTCATATGTATTGAAACCCATGATGGAAAAACATATTGCCAATACCGATTACAAAAATCTTTACAACTTCATAATGAATATTGATCCTAAAATCCGATTCGTTACAATAGTGGATACTGACGGTAGATTGATGTTTGGAGGACAGCGTGAAGGTTTGTCCAATTATCTCACACCAACAGAAGAACGCGAATCCATACGACATGCAATAGAAGCATGGAGGTTAAGAATGAAATTTACTGGTTCCATTGGAGCTGGCAAATATGCGATGGCAGAATATGAAAAAATCAAGCGAATAACAATACCACTTGATCACGAACACATCATTTACATGACAACTGAAGTTGAAGCAGATCACATTGCCATAATTAACAAAATACTAAAAATTACTTTGATAAATCCACTCAGATGAACATCTATGACACCAGAACACTTCATTGCAGGAAATGCGGTAAATGCATTGATAAAGTGGATTATAGTGCAGACATGACCATTCCAAAATGTGGAAAATGTGTAAATTTAACTCCTGAAATTGCTGACAAAATAACTTATGCAATAAGTAAATATCAGAATTTTTCGACAGCATTGGTTATTAAAAAATGACAATTTCTACTACATTCTACTCAGTTCTGAACAAATTTCTAATGAAGTCTTGACGGTGCATACTGATATTCTAAACATTTGAGGGAGAATTCTGCAAAATTTTGTGTGTAATATCGATATACCGGATATGGATTACAGATTTCTGAAATTGTTTGCAAGAATATTGGGCTTATAGATTCATTTGTGGTGTGAGCACAAAACCTACGTTTAGTTTTTGGTATCAACAAACAGAAAACATATTTGATATGGTATGATTGAATCGAAAATTTTAATATTGATACATTTAACCGGTTTTGACTTATGGGCGACGCAGAAGATCCAATGGGAATTAACGACAAAATAGAGATTCTCTCAACTGACGATGACCGAATAAAGGCAGTAGGCGAACTACTCAGCTCAGATTCGTCTAGATCAATTCTGAAGTTACTGTTCAATGAATCAATGACTGCAAACCAAATTGCACAAAAAACCGAAATCTCACTCCCACTGGTACTGTATCACCTAAAGAAAATGCAGGATGCCGGTGTGGTCAAGATATCCCAGACTGGCAAGAACACCAAATCACACGACATGAAATTTTACACCATCGACAAATTTGCCATAGTGATATTGCCGTCTGGCATGTCAGAGAAGGCAAAGTCATCAAAATCCTTGTTCAACTCGTTTAATCGAATATACCGATTTGCAACAATTGGTGGTGCAGGAATTGCTGCATGGTTCTCATCGCAGTTCATCCAGCAAAATAATAGAATTACACTTGAACCATCCCCAACACATTCTGGTGTCGAGATGATGGCCCCTGCAGATGAATCTGCCAGAGAAATGGCACCAGCACTAAAGTCATCCGAGCCAACAATGGACGCTCCAGTATCAGAATCCGCACCAGACTCTGCACAAGAGGCAGCACCTGTAGAAGTGCCCCCCTCTACTGAATTTAATTCCGGCGAAGAAATTGATTCAGACAGCTTTGATGCATCACAATCACCATCCCCACAACCAGATGTTGTACCGTCAATGGGAGGGGAATCTACAATGTTTTCATACCAAAATGCCCCAACTGGAGAGCCGACAATTGACATCTATGTTTCCATTATAGTGGTGCTAAGTGTGGTAGTGGTGGGTCTTATCATAGAGAGAATATTTCGCGCCAGACGAAAATAAGACTAGAAATTACACCAGGATATCACCAGAATAATGGCACTAACAAACAGGGAACGGCTCTTAGTTGTAATATCAAATGCCATCTCTGTTTATTCAGTATATGCAAAAAACCCCGAGACCTTGCCAAAAGGAATCTCGCTAATTGACTTTGTACTAAAATCAACACCTGAGGATCTCAAAAAAGAGCTATCCATGGAGCTAATTGACGAGGTCTTTGCCTTTGTGTCCCAAACACAAAATGAACTTTCATAAGGCCTGACATATTGAGAAAAATCAGGATGGCATCGATTGCTACTTTGGGCTCTCACTGCGCATTGCAGGTGCTCAAAGGGGCAAAAGACGAGGGCCTCAAGACCTTACTAGTATGTGAAAAAAAGCGAGAGCGACTATACAAGAGATTTGATTTCATTGATGAGCTAATCCTGGTTGATTCCTTTTCTGAAATATTGGACAAAAAATGCACTACAATACTTGAAAAAAACAATTCCGTGCTAATCCCGCACGGTACCTTAATTGCGCAAATGACTAGAAAGCAAATCGAGTCGATTAAAATCCCAGTCTTTGGAAACAAGTGGATCTTACACTGGGAATCAGACCGAACCCTAAAAGAAAAACTCATGATTGAATCAAAGTTAAATGTTCCAAAATCTATCCCAAATTACAAAAAAATAAACCGACTTACTATAGCAAAAAGGCACGGAGCAGCTGGCGGCAAGGGATATTTTCTTACCACCTCAGAAAAAGATTACATCAAAAAACGCAACATTCTGATAAAACAAGGCCTAATCAAAGGGGATTCTGACCTGTATCTGCAAGAATATGTGATGGGGGTTTTGGCGTATCTGCAGTTTTTCTACTCCCCATTAAAGGGTGAGCTGGAATTTTTCGGAGTCGACAAAAGACACGAATCCGACATTGAGGGACTAGCAAGAATTCCATCACAACAACAAATGGGAATGGATTACATTTCATCATTTAATGTAATAGGGAACAGCCCGATGGTTCTGCGAGAATCCTTACTAGATGAGGTCTATTCCATGGGGGAAAGATTCGTGGAATCATCAAAAAGGCTTGTAAAGCCTGGAATGAACGGCCCGTTCTGCATTGAAGGAGTATATGATCAGGACGGAAAATTCTGGAGCTTTGAGTTTTCAGCAAGAATTGTGGCAGGGACTAATATCTACATGGACGGCTCGCCATATTCTACTC
>CAYOBG010000111.1:0-5125 GCA_964402265.1 uncultured Candidatus Nitrosotenuis sp.
TCAGCTTTGTTATGACCTGGTTCCCTGTTGCCCACTTGAAATAATCAGGCTGGATTAATTTTGTTACTGCCTCACTTGCAACGCATGTCACGTCTGCGCCATGCCTCATCAGTAACCTTGCAAGCTCAATTGCCTTGTATGCTGCAACGCTTCCTGCTACACAGAGAACAATTTTTTTCCCTGATATCTCAGTACCATATGATTCCACTATGTCCAGTGATGGATGCTTATTCAATTTCCTTCAAGAGCCCGTCAAGCTCGGATTTGTCCATTGTAAACCAGTTTTCCTTTGCAGGAAACTTGCCAGACTCTACGTCTGATTTGTAGTTTGAAATTGCCTTTGTTATTTGATCAGATAATGACAAATACTGCTTGACAAATTTCGGCTTGAGCTTCTCATACATTCCCAAAACATCATGCACCACTAGGACCTGACCGTCACAAAATTTCCCAGATCCAATCCCGATTGTTGGAATGGATATTGATTCAGAAATTATCTTGGATACTTCAGTTGTCACCATTTCAAGTGCTATGGAAAAAACGCCTGCCTTTTCAAGGGCTTTAGCATCCTCAATTAGTGTTAGTGCAGCATCCTTTGTCTTTGCCTGGACTCGGTACCCTTGAGCTAGTGTGGTGGTTTGAGGCTGGAATCCAATGTGGCCCATCACAGGTATGCCTGTTTCCACTATAGCACGAATTGTCGGTGCTATTACTTGGCCACCTTCAAGCTTTACTGCATCAGCTCCTGCCTTGATCAATCTGCCCGAGTTTGCAATGGCGTCAGATGTACTTGCCTGGTATGACATGAACGGCATATCCGCTACTACCAAAGAATTTTGTCTTGCACGAGAGACAGCTTCTGTGAACAAAACCATCTGGTCCATTGTAACTGGTATGGTGTTTTCATATCCTAGCATTACCATGCCGGCGCTGTCCCCTACTAACATGATGTCAATTCCAGCCTTGTCACATAATGAGGCCAGGGTGTAATCATATGCAGTGATAACAGAGATCTTTTGTCCTGCCTTTTTCTTGTCCAGAATATCTTTGACTGACTTATGCATGAGACGCCCTCTTGGTAAGATTTTTTTTGATTTCAGTTATTGCTAATGAGAGATTTTTCTTGTTGTCAAATTTTACCCTCTTTGGGTTTTTGCAGGATTTTATCAGTTCTTGAATCGCTCTTACCACATTATCCACTATTGTGATATCAGCAGCTTCAGCAGTCCTTGACATTGGGTTTAGATCAAAGGTGATAACTTTTTTTCCAGCCTTTTTTAGCGCCAAAGTGCGATCGCCATCTTCTAGCGGTACTACAACTACATCCGCAGAATAGATCCCATCTTTATCCACAATTCTTCGTGCGCTGTCAAGGCCTGAAAGTTTTGCAGAGTTTTTCTTGTCTAGGCCATAGATTTTCTCAGCACCATTTTTCTTTAGAGTCTTGAAGATGTTTTGCTTTCTTTGTTCAGTTGAATAAAACAGGTTTACCTCGATTTTGGCGCCAACCGCATTTGCCAGCTGTATTATTTCTCTAGGACAGAGTCCTGCGATGTTGCCATTTACTGATATGACTGGATTTTGGGCTGATTTGAGCATAAACGCAGCAGCCAAAATTGCCTTTTTGGCAGATTTTGAGGTTTTCTCGCCAATCAAATAATCAAATGCCTCGCCCCGCCCATGTGCCATGAGGCCTTCCTTTGCTACTAGGCCTGCATCAAATGCATCAGCTAGTCTTTCTCTAATGTATAGTGATTTTGCCCGCGGATGGCTTTTTGGAATATGATTCAACGTACTAGTCTTGCACCGACTTGGTCAATTTTCGACTTGATTATAATTCCGTCCTGATATTTTTCTAATATTGAAATCACCTTGTCTTCCATGTGCGGTGGAACCAAAGTAAAGATTGTCTCGCCAAACAATGCAACACCACATTTTATTTTATTATTTTTTAGATCATCAATTACTGTTTTCATCTTGGGCGTTATGACATCAACATAGTTTGCAAATTCAATGGAATAGTCATGGAATGCATCAATGTTTTCTGTCTGGACCAGCTTATCCACCATCTTACCGCCAAGGCCGTTAATTGATGCTAGTCTGTCCTTGAGAAATTGCTTTGTTGATATCGGCGAAAAACAAATCATTACAGCACAATATGATTCAGATGGAATTTTTTTTATCTGGCCGATTCCTGGCGCTCCGCCCTTGACTCTGATCTCAAATCCTCCGTGATATGACGCTAACACATCTCCAAGGCCAGTTCTGCACATTACCTCGGCATTGTGCGCCATCGTACCAAGCTGCTCCTTGGTATAGTTTGTTCTAAATGCAGAATTTAGCGCATACACTAGTGATAATGCAACTGCAGCTGAGCATCCAAGGCCATATCCAACTGGAACCTTGGTGTCATGGTGTATCTTGACAAAATAATTTCCCTCAATGTTTTTCAAAAATTCTCTAATCACAAATTCTGAGACCTGCGTGTTGTCTGGCTGATACCCAGAAACCTTAATGGTATAATCTGAAAACTCGGATTCCTCAACTTCAACTGTTGTGGTAACTCCCTCCTGTATAGAAAATCCCGCACCAAGTGAGCCCTGAGCCTCAGGTCTTGTATTTTGGTCCAGTTCCGCCTTGAAGAATCCCGTTATGTGTGCCGGGCTAAATGCGACTCCCTTCATCTGATCTGAGTTTAAATTTTAATAAAAATATAAGAATATGGCTTAAATTACTTATATCAGTATAAATTGCCTAAATTCGTTCGACGCCTGCAAAAGATAGGAAGTAGCATTCTGGTATCATTGCCAAAGGAATGGGTTGACGCAAACCACCTAAACAAAAGCACCGAGGTAGAGCTGGAAACAAGCGAAAACACCATCTCAATAACTGCAAACAAGGGCGAGCGCCAATCAAAAGAAGTCGTAATATCGTATCCATTACCGCAAGACGAAAACATTGTTGCAAACATTACCGGTGCGTATCTTCTTGGCTATGATATCATACGCATCAAGGGAAAGACAATCATCCCAGCAGAGGACCGAGAGAAAATCCGCAATTCCATGAGAAGGCTAGTCGGAATGGAAATTGTCGAAGAAGACTCATCAAATGTTAATGTCCAGTTTTTGCTTGATGCCGCAACGCTAAACCCGCAAAAAATTCTAAAAAGAATCAGCTCAATTGCACTGGGAATGTTTAATGATGTATCATTATCTTTGATCTCAGATGACAGATCAAACCTGCAAACCTTTTCAAATCGAGACGACGAAGTTGACAGACAATATTTCCTGTTGGTGCGATTAATCCGAAGCACAATTAGCGACAAAAAGCTTGCTACAACATTTCACCTGGAAAACATTGATGTCCTAGATTACAGAATAGCTGCAAACATCTTGGAGACAACAAGTGATACCCTAGTTGAGATAGCAAATTCTCTATCAAACACTACACTATCAAAAAATGATCTCAAAAAAATCTACGAGCTCACAAAAGATATTGAATCAATTCATCAAAAATCAATTGATGCGTTTATTGACCAAAACAGAAGCTTGGCAATTGAGGCAATATCAAACCACAGAAAGTTCCAGAGAAAAATTTCCGATGTCCGCTCTTCAATTGAGCAGAAAAACCAGTTGCAAATTGATCTGCTGGATTTGATCTACATGTTTGAGCGAGTATCAAGGTCTTGGGCAGATGTAGCGGATCTAGTAAAGCCAGTATACCACTAGTATAGCTTGTTTTTTGCAGCATAGGTCAGGACTGCACAAATTGTCTTTGAATCAATAATTTTTCCCGCCTTTATCATGCCGATTAATTTCTTGATGTCAATTTTGACTACCGATATAATCTCGTCTTCGTCTAGTGCCTGATCGCTGATTTTTTTGAGGTTTTTAGCAACAAAGCAGTGGATTGCCTCTTTGTTGTACCCGACTGAAGGATAATACGTGATAAGTCGGCTCATTTTTGTCGCCTTGTAGCCAGTTTCCTCCTGAATTTCGCGAAAAGCGCACCTTTCCGGTCTTTCACCCTTTTCAAGCGTGCCTGCAGGAATCTCCAGTATGAACCCGTGCGGAAATCTGTGCTGCTTTACCAAAATGACTTTATCATTTTCATCAAATGCTAGAATGGCAGCAGCTCCTCTATGCTCAATTATTTCGCGTTTTATCTTTCTGCCACGAATGGTAAGATCATACAGGTTTAGGCCCAAAATTTTTCCTTCATATATCGTCTTTTTTCGCATCTAATGGTATGAGATGTAAGGTACTTTTTAATTTGTCTGATAGGTGAGGTGCAGTTTTTCTGATGCCTTTGCATGCTTTATTGCATCAGTTATCCATTTTTGCGGAAACTTGATCTGCTTTGGAATAAACAAGTCAGCTGATGCAACACCCTTGACGTTTCGTATTTTTTGTGTGATATTGTCAAGCTCAAAAATATTATTGCTATAACAAAACAACACAACCTGATTTTTTGCCAGAAATGGCTTTTCCAGAAATGACTCTGAAAACTCTTTTTTCAATAATTTCACGGTCTCGTTTAGGTTCTTTTCAATCCACACCAGTACGGCAAAAGGAATGTACTGACCAAATTTTATTGGGTCATACACCAAAGTAAATTGAATTGCCTCATCGTTTTGGAGCTTTTTCAAGGCCCTTGCAATGGTCTTAGTTGATAGTTTTGTCTTGTTTGCCAGGTCTTCAATTTTGATTCGTGGATCTTTTAGCAGCTGACTGATTATATCCACATCAGTCTTGGTAAGGTCAGATCGAATTCCAGGATTTTCCGCCTCAAAAATTGAGACCAGTCTTACGTCTTTCATCAAGTTCTTTATCAGTTCTATTTTTTGCGGAACATTTTCTTTTACCACAATTCCACAAACAGTGATTCCGCCTATACATGGCACCACCAAAAATGGCTCGCCGATTAATCCAACTTGCTTTAGAATTCTATCAATGTCTTGGCCGGTTATTACAATATACAAAAGATTGTAGCCTAAAACAGGTGGCTCTATTTTTAGCACAAAATTCTCAATGGTGCGATTTTTTATCATCTTCTCAATTCTGGACTTGACTGCAGCGCCTGAAATCCCAATTTTTGTGCCTATCTGCCTGTCTGATTCCCTGCA
>CAYOBG010000112.1:0-5080 GCA_964402265.1 uncultured Candidatus Nitrosotenuis sp.
ACAAGAGAATTTTCTTGTATCCTGATTCGATTGCGTGCTGGATTTTCTTGATTATTTCATATTGCTTTGGTGTAGGCTCTTTTCCCGCGAATTGTCCTACCAGATCCAGTGCTTCTACTAATGAGATGGGCTCTCGCGGCCTTTTTAGATCGATTTCTGGATAACTTGAGCGCATTCTGCGTCCTAGGGCATCAAACTGCAACATCTAACCCCAAGGTGTAGTGGATATAATTGTAGAATCACAATGAAAGCTAGCTAACCTTAGCTTAACGATCTTTCAATGATATTGTTGATAATGTATAATATCATACCAAAAACCATGAAAGCAAAATTCGCTACCTCATGTATATCATGTGGGGATAAAATAGCACCAGGCAAGGAAATTGCAAAAAATGAATCAGGAAAATGGGTTCACAAGCATTGTGCCCCAGAAGCAGAGTTACTCTAATCTGATTTTTTAGCAATATCGTGGCTTAGAATCAAGACTTCTCTTGATGCTTTGTCATTTGACATGCCATATTTCCAGTCTGGATACAAAATAGTATAGCCAGAGTATAGTTCGTGAATTTCTTTAGAATTATTGTATGATAGGATCCAAGTGTTTCGTTTTTTGAGAATTTTTGCCAAACCTACGTGATCAAAGTTTTTGTGCAAGTCTCCTTTTTTTCCATACAATTTGCTCTGAATTAGGTACGGCGGATCCAGATACAATAACGCATTTTTGTGCCTAGGAATCGACTTTTTGAAATCTGCCATACCAACTGAAAGATTTTTGATTTTGAATTTACGCAGTCTATCAATTGACGATTTTGTGAATCGTGGATTGTTGTGCGGCCCACCACTTGCCATTCCGCCAGATAATGTGGAGCCAGAAAATGAAGTTCTGTTTAGAACAAAAAACAAAGTAGATCGCTCTAGCTGGCTTTTTGATTCTAGCTGGCTTTTTTGAAGCTCGTAAAATCTTTCTTTTTTTAGTGGATGATATTTTTGTACATTATCTGCTAGTCTATTTGGTTTTGTCAGTAAAAGATGCCAGAAATCAACTAGCGGCTCGAATATGTCATAACCGTAAACACGGATGCCATTTTGTGCACAGGATAACTCCAGTGATCCTCCGCCAAAAAACGGAGAGCAGAGCTCAGTTGTGTCTTTTGGGATGTATTTTGATATTATACTGACTGCACGTGATTTTCCACCTGGGTAACGCAGAGGCGATTTTGCAATCATAATTTCAACCAAATGCGCTTCTTCAAATTGTTAGGATGAAATAATTCTTCATTTTTCATCATCAATTTTTTTAAACCATAAATCATCTGACATACTACTGGTTAATCCTCCAGCCAAATTAACTGGAAAAACACCAAACGGATCCAGTAGTTGACTCATGAATGCCTGCCCATAACTTCCTTTTTGTACAACACTTACACCATCTGATTGTACTAGAGATATTGGATTAAGGATCTCCCTTCTTTTAATTGAAGTATTGCGCCATTCTTCTTTATTGAATAGAACATCATATGCAGCTTGTTCAATTAGATGGATGTGTTCTCTTAGATCTGATTCTAAAACAAATTCTTCTTTTTTATCTGCATGAGTAGCGGGGTGTCGTAGATCTACTATCCATTCAGCAACATTGTTGGAAGTAATTTTCAGTTTTGATCCTATCAAAAAATCAGATAACGGTTTGATTAATGGTGCTGAACTTAGTGTAAAAGCCCTTTCAAATAATCTCATAAATTCGTGTAATTTACCGGTCAAATGTGGGTTAGCCAAGGCTTCTGCAAGCATAGCAACTCCATCTAATCTATCTGAAAGAAAGTTGTTCTTCGATATCTCATCTTGTACACTAAAGCGAAAACTTGGTATCATTTTTAAAGTATATCTGATACCTTTAGTAGAATCTAACCACTCTCTTTCTTCTTTGTTGACTGATTTGAATGCAATACATGGTGATGGCGATGATACTAATCTTTTACACATTTCTGAAACTGCAATTATATTTGCTACATCTTCAATACATCTTTCTAACTCTCTTCTTGATTCTTCGGGAATAATCACAACATTTTCTTTAATTTCTGGTTTGGATTTTAAATCAATTTCAGCCTGTAATAGTAAAGTATCTGGATTTTCTAACTTATCTTTAGTAGTGACAAATGTATTGATTTCTACATCACCTCTTTCAAATTTTGTATATTTCCATTTTGTTTGTGCTGGATGAAATGTTACCGTCGCAAATCTAACTAATCTCATTTGAATTTAATTATTTTATTGAACTAAAAGGTTTTTGATTATAATACAAATTCCAAAAAATTTTGGTTGCAATGTCAGTACAACGCTTAGCTTGTTTTTTGCTTATGTTGACTTTAGCAATATCATGCACTATTTTATTTCTCTTTTTTCTTAAACAATGTAATACTTTACTAGCAGTTATTCCTATTTTATTTGTAGTAGTTAATTCATTTATGATGTCAAATGATTGAAATGATTTCATCTTTTCTTTTTGCGAATTACTAATTGATAATGAATCTACATGAGTAAACCATATTCTTTTAAGAAATATCTCAATTAGCATCCATGAATATAAAAAACTGGCTTTTGGAGAATCATCAAAAGATAATGCCCAACAGTTGCCTATCAAAACCATCTCCTCTTTAAATTTTGAAGAAAATACTTCGTATGACTTGTCCAAAATTTCTTTCATTTTTTCAATAGTCACGTTAGACCTAGGAAAATTGTCGGCAAGTCTGGTTATTGTTTTCACTCCATCTCTGTCAAATGCAATATGGTTTCTAAGAGCACCTGGATTCATAGTTAGTATGGAAAAAGTTGTTTCTTTTTCATCCCATTCGATTGAACATAGATCTTTTGTTGTTATCATTCTACTTTGTAATTCAAAAAATAATGATGCACTGAATAACACATTTAGATATTGTTCGGTTTTCTGTTTAGATGATATTATTCCTACAAAACCGTCATCTGAGATTAGAATTTTCATCTTACCTATTTTGTGTGATAATGCAATACTTCTAATCCACTTGTTAATACCTGCAACTGTTAATGACGTTCCTAATGACGTTGTTCCAACATTTATGAAGGGATAAAAATAAGCCCCAAATCCACTGTGCATTTTTATCTATAATATGGTAGAGTAGTA
This sequence comes from uncultured Candidatus Nitrosotenuis sp., assembly GCA_964402265.1. Taxonomy (GTDB): domain Archaea; phylum Thermoproteota; class Nitrososphaeria; order Nitrososphaerales; family Nitrosopumilaceae; genus Nitrosotenuis. The sequence continues at coordinate 3,155 of CAYOBG010000112.1, forward strand.
ATGTAATATGTATGAGGGATGAAGATATTTCAAAAGTTGAAAAATTCTTGACAATTTAAAGGAAAAATATGTGGTTATTGGCTGATTGAAACCGATACTGATACAGGAATATTTGATGGTATGATTACACTTATGGCAACGTCTGAAAATCTGAATAATAATTCAACACATCATAATGCAAAGGGGGTAGGACCAAAAAACGGATTAATTCATGCACTAGAGTATGATTATGCTGAAGTATCTTTGAATTATTTTGGTATAGATACTATTGTTGGAAGGGCCTTGATCAAAAAATAACAAAAACATTAAATTCATACATTCTTACCAAACTCATTGACCATTTCAGAGAAGTGTCACTGTGGTTCTAATCTTAATGATGGGAAGTGTGAAGTTTGTGGAAAAGAACCAGATAGATGTGATTGTTCTAAAGATGCTAATGGTGTTATATGTCGTCCATATAATGATCTAGCAATAGCCGCAATAATAGAAGAATTAACCAGAAAAAATGGATTGGGAACTCAATTAGGACTTGCTAAAATGGGTCTAACGGATGAATCTTGCGTAAAGATTTTTCAAAATGTATTAAAAGACTTTGAGGAGAAAAAGAAAAAACTTGGCAGCCAGTGATGATGATGCATTTTTGTATGAACTACTAAAAGGAAATTACGACAATCAGACAGAAAGACGAAGGGATTTGGATGGTAAAGCATCATCATTGATGGGATATGTTTCAATAATAACTGGAATTACTATCGCGCTTGGAACTAAATCATTCCATGATGCATTAACAATGCCACAATTTTATATTACGTATTTTGGCGGTATTGCATCTCTGCTCATTTCAGTGATAACCGCTTTAATTGCATCTCGTATAATGGTTTGGAGTATGGTTCCAAACATCGCAAATCTATATGGTGAAAGTTTGAATGGTTTATCAAAATTAGCAATGACAAACCGAAGGATTAGTGAATTATGGAAGGCAGTGATAATCAATCATAAGAATAATGAAGATAAGGGACAGTGGATTATGGTTAGTTGGATTTTTCTTGTAGCAGGACTAATTCTACTAGCTACATTTCTAAGCATATATGCAATAACTCCAATTCCACAAACCCAATCATGTAATTGTTAATTAAGAATAATTTTTTACTTATATAGTAAAATATCATAGAAGCCATTTAGTAATTCAAAATAAAAAATTCTAGTTTATCTATAATTTTTCTTATGTCTAAATCGTTTTATCTGTTAATCTAGTATATCATTTGCCTTGATTGAAAACGAAAACACTTGGGCAAAGGCAGTACAGAACAACTCTACTGACGAGTTCCACAAAAAATTTGATGCAGCCCTAGATCTACTCAAGTCAGAGTTTGGCAAGACCTATCCACTAATCATAGGCGGAAAGGAAGTACACTCTGACAAGCTTTTCGAAGTGCACTCACCATCTGATGTTACCATAACACTTGCCAAGTTTCCACTTGCAACAAAAGAGCAGACTGATCAGGCAATAGAATCAGCAAGAAATGCATTTTCACAATGGAGTGCCACTCCATACCAAAGCAGAGCCAAAATATTTCGCGAAGTAGCAGACAAGTTTTCTGCAGACAAGTTTTACCTAGCAGCTACTATATCCATGGAAAACGGCAAAAACAGGCTCGAGGCAATGGGCGAATTTGACGAAACAATTGATTTCTTGAGATTTTACGCAGACCAGCTTGAATCAAACTATGGCTTTGTCAAGCCAACAAAGAACGCAAGCAAAAATGAGCGAACCCAGTCCGTCCTAAAACCATACGGAGTCTGGGGAATCATATCTCCGTTTAACTTTCCATCAGCCATTGCAATTGGAATGAGCAGCGGCGCACTAATCACTGGAAATGCCGTAGTTCTCAAGCCAGCAAGTGATACACCGCTTTCTGCTTTCCG
>CAYOBG010000113.1:0-5056 GCA_964402265.1 uncultured Candidatus Nitrosotenuis sp.
CGATTTTGCGTGCCAGATGCGTACTTGCCTTTTTCACTCAAATATTAATAATCTAAATAATTTAGTTATAACTGCATAGTTGTCCCAAGACCAAATTCAAGAATCGCTAACTCTTTTGCAAAAAAACTGGACAGTTGATCCGATACTTGTCGATTTCATGCTTGGCAAAAGGAGTGATGTGACTGATCATCCAATCAAGGTTCGCCAAGTGGTATTTCACATTCCATATCTTACTATCGAAAAAAAATTCATTTTATGGAAATGCTACTGGCCTGACTGCCACAACTGTTGTGACAGACAGGGAAGATTGCCATTAACATCAGATGATCTAATAACAATTGGCAAGGGCCTAAAATATCAAAAAACATCTGACTTTGTCAAAAACGAAACAATTGTTGCAACATGGATGGAGTCAGGTCCCTCTGGGAATGATGTTCTAATGACATCGGTGAATCTGAAGCGAAAAATAGATGAAACAGAAGCAGACGATGGAACACACATCTCTTGCAGATTCCTTGATGACAAGGGAGCATGTTCGATGCATCCGAACCGTCCCGGTGTATGTTACCTGTATCCATTTTCTGCTTGGCTTGAAAATGAAAACGGCCGCGCGCGAGTGCACTCTACATACCAGTTCACAGGGGACTGTCCAGGATTTTTCCTAGCTGATTCCATAGATGAAATGAAGGAAACATTACGAGAATATTCTGGTACCATATACGACTACACCATGAAATATACTCGAACAACACGAGAAGGATTTAGTCTAGCTAGTTTTGTTTAGGCCTTTGCGACTTTGTTATGTATAGCGATTTTTTATCCATTTGCACACATCAAATGAATCTATACTCGTAACACCACTGATTCTCAAATCGGTATGTTGTATTAGTTTTTCAACGAATGTAGTTGGTGCATCAACAATAAAGTACGGGCCCCAACTTCCGTATTTTATAATGCCCCCATTCTCTACGATATAGCTTGTATAGTTTGGATAGTTGTATTGTTTGGTTTTGGGAATGATGGTAATCAGTAGTCTTTCATTTCCTGCACTTTTTTCCTTTTGAATTATCTCTGGAATAGTTGGGAATGATTTTGTACTATTTTTGTATATTGGACGAGGTATGGACATCTTCTTGTTGCCATTAATGCGTATCACATCCTCTCTCCCTTCTAAGTCATCAAGTAATTCAGATGGAATTTCAGCATAAAGCAGATTGCTATACGTACGCTGATTGAATACTTCACCACCATTATCCTCTATGAATTTGACTATTTCTTTTTGCAGTTCTTTGACATATGCCTTACTTTTTGCACTGACTTCATTTCGTTGTTCTTGAGTAAGCTCTGGCATACCATAATATTCTCCTGAGGGTTTAATTGGACGAAAATCTGGAACTGCTCCTCTTAACGATATCAATACTTTGATCTTTTTCTCTCCACATTCCATCATCCTCTTAAGATCAGGCTCAACTTTTTCGTATGGTGTTTTTTGTATTGGTATTGGTATTGGTTTAGCCATAAAATTAGGATCTTTGCAGATCTTCATTGGAACCTGAATCTTCTGCAGTCTTAGTTTGCCATCTATCTTTTTTTGCATGATTTGTTCATGCATTACTGTTTTACATTGTTCAGTTGAGTTGGATGTCTGAGAAAATGCAACATTAATCGTACTAAAAAGAAGTATGATGGAGAGAAATATTGACAATATCTTCAATTCCTAACTTGATAGTGTTTTAGCTGTTTTAAGTAGCGCGTAGAAAATCTCAGTAGAGTTAGGCCTTTGCGACTTTCATCAAGTCTCGCATGTGGATTTCCATTCCAAATCGCTCCTCGTTTTTCTTCATGTATCGAAATATGGAAATTAAGTCCACAATGCTTCGAATAGCAGAAAAGCTTCCGTTCATTTTGGCACGGATGAAATTCAGGACCTTGCCATAAATTGCAAAATATTCTAACACTTCCTTTCTGTAGTTTTCCAAGTTGTTGATGTTTCTAACAAAAATGTCTGCGCATACCATGCTGGGTATGATTCCCTCACCCAATAACGGATATACTGTTCCAATTGACTCACCAACGCCTACTACCTTTCCATGGAAGAACGGCTCGCACAGGTTTGGAGTAGCTAGTCGAATAGGCCTGCCGACTGTCTTTGTGACTTTGCCTCCATATTTCTCAAAGAACTTGTCTGTTTCCGCTACATGATTCTTCATGTAATCACCTGCACCGATATGAGCCATGTTGTCATTTAGCGGGAAATACCAAAAGTAGCCAGTCATTCCGGCAAACGGCTTTACGAAAAAGTCATCGATTGGAATCTTTCCATCATATTGAATTTTGTATTGGTATGTTGGAAGGTAAAAGTCTTTTTTGATCTTTGGCAAATAGCTGCGATGAAATCCAGTACAATCTACAATGAGATCAAATTCTTTTTCCAAGTCCTCAAGCTTCGGTGTAACTCCGTAATGGATTGGAACACCTTCTGCCATTTTCTTAATTAGGCCAATTTTATCAAATGTGACCAAACCTTTTAGCTTGATATCAAATCGCTCCCCACTGTTCATGTCAATATGCATGTCCTTTCCGTGGTGAATCACAAAATCATCAAAATTAATCCCAGACTTGTCGCATAACTCCTTCATTTCATGTCTGCATGTGCCCCATGCACATATGGAATCATGATTTTCCTCAGTCATACGCTCAAAGCCGACTACCTCATGGTCTTTTTTGAGTCTAGAGACCAGATATCCACCTGCGACTCCGATTCCGACTACAGCTATTTTCATTTGAGTAAGAATTTTCTTTGGTCTAATAAATACACTATGTGCTGTATCACACAGAAATGGTTTCTCTCAGCATTGTTTTATTGGATGTTTTTTGGTAGAGTTACTGTAAACGTAGTTGGCTTGTTTTTTACAGTTATTGTGCCACCGTGCTGTTCTACGATATTTTTGCAAATTGAGAGCCCAAGCCCAGTCCCAGTCTGCTTTGTAGTAAATAATGGCTCAAATATGCTAGATAGCACATCCTCAGGAATTCCAGGACCCGAATCCTCTATCTCAATTTGGATGGAATTGTGGCTATCTGTTGCCCTGATCACTATTTTTCCCCGTCCATGTACTGCCTGAACTGCGTTTACAATCAGGTTGGTAAGTACTGCCTCTATTTTGATGCGGTCACAATGAAGAAACATGTTGCTGTGCAAGATTTTGAGCTTGATGCTTTCTGGAACGCTAATCTTTTCAATAATTGAGCCTAGGATATCAGACATGTTGTGCTGTTCTAGCTTCATTGGCGCCTCTCGGACATAATCCAGAACATCATCTACTTGATGAGATATTCTCTCAATTGATCTCTTCATCCTCTCAATCTCATCTGGAAGCTGATCATACAGACCTCGCTTTTGTTTTAGTTCAATTATCTCAAGGGTATTTTTTATGACAGAAAGCGGATTGCGCAAATCATGGGCTATGCGTGCTGTCAGCTCACCAATTACCATGAATCGTTTTCTTTTTTCGGTTTCAATTCTTATTTTGTATTTGTTCAAATACATTATCACGGAAATAAATGACGCCGTGATTCCAATCATTAAGAGAATCGTAATGATTTTTGTCTGGTAAAACACGTCCTCTGTCATCTCATAGATCAAGCTTGTCGGAATAACCACCCCAACATAATATTGCGGCACACCATTAATGATGACTGGTTCTGCCGATGCGAGTCTTTCCTGTCCAAAGGCCATGTATATCCCACTCACCGACTCACCACTGAATAATTTCAAAAGATTAATTCGCAGGTTTTCGTCGTATTTGACTACTTTTTGAACTTCTTCATCAAGAACGTCAACTCCTATCAGTTGTGGGTTGGGGTGGATTATGACTTTGTGATACCTATCAAATACCACAAGATACTCTGATTCTATGTCTGAAACATTCTCATAATGAGTGAAAAAATCTGTAACAGGTAACAAAAGCGCAATCAGTCCGTCAAAGTTTCCGTTCTCATCTAATATTGGTATGGTGATAAAAATTCGAAGCTGTCCGTCCAGTGCCACAAAGCCCTCAGAAAAATAAGGCTGCATGGTGGCACGAGTCTGCATAAAATATTCACGGTATGACACATTTTTTCCTACGTACTGTGAGTCGTCTTTATGGCTTGCAACGGTAGTTATTGTGCCGTTTTTGTCTATTACAATTATTGCTGACGTTACGGTAAAGGAATCTATCCCCAAAAGCGTCTTGTGTAGTTGTTCTTGTAGTTCTGTATTATCGTATTTTCCGCGGTTTGACTCAATAAACGACTTTGAATGTTCCAAGCTATGTTGTATTACTCTGAGATCAGAGCCAAGTCTTGTAGTGAGGCGGTTTACCGACTGGACCTGGCTTTTCTGTTTCTCGTCTATTAATGCGTCAGTGACTCGGTGTTCAGTGTTTGCCTGAACGTAAATTAGAAATGAATATAGAAATATCAATACCCCAAAACCCAAAATCAAAACTAGCGGTGGCTTTCTCAAGGTAATTTTAATTTCATATCAAAGAAACAAATGTTAACGGTTGATCAATGCGAGCAAACAGCAATCATCAATTGTGTTTTTCTTACTATGCTCTTTGTTGTCATATGATCATATTGTACAAAGCCAGATGCCTGTTTGGTTATTGTATGATTACCACGTTGTTTTAACCAAGAAACGTCATTCATTGCACTACAAGGAGTGATCATACCAAAAAAAATTTGTTGGGCAAAACCCGTAATATCTAGGCATGAAATGTTACGGTATGTTATTCAATAAAGAGAGCAGGCTTGAACGGTCGTGCCATCTTTGCCTTGTTCTTTGGATCATATTTGGCAGGATTTGATTCCTCAAAGACCTGCAGTTCCACTGAAAACTCTTTTCGAACTAGACTAGCTAGCTCAGAGCCTAAAATCTGAACCTCATTGATTGGCTCTAGTTCTGTCCTTAGCTTTCGCATTTCCACTGGCTCGGCCAGTATGGAGTTGACAGATTTTTTGACAAAGTCTGGATCCTTTTTGATGTTCTCAGTTTCAGGATTTGCAATCA
>CAYOBG010000114.1:0-5055 GCA_964402265.1 uncultured Candidatus Nitrosotenuis sp.
AACGCAATCAATCCGTTTTTGACAACACTGGATCCTCTAGTAGATTCTGTTGCGGAACACGCAACAACTACTGTGTTTCAATCATTTTTGTTTAATTCCATCTTTATGATATTTGCAGGAATTGGTACTTGGCTTATCTTCAAGAATATCTCAAATGAATCAAATGAAAGGCGAGATGTGCATGTTTTTGCTCTGATCTTTGGATTACTTGGAGTCTACATTAGTTCCGCATTCATACGACTAGAGCTTTTCTCATCACTTGCACTAATAATACTAGGTTCTGTTGGATTATCGCTTCTCACAAAAGAAATCTTTAGGCCGGAAAGACAAGAAAGCAAAAAACTAATCAAGTCTCATCCAAAAACCCTCAAAATTTCATTTTTAGTTGTAATTGTGATTTTCCTAGTTGTTCCAATGACGGTTCCGGTAAGTGCTAACTGGATAAATGGTGCAAAAGCACCGCCAACCATACTGAACGGTGGTAGTAACTATAACATTGCAACAACTGATTGGCTTGATGCAATGCAATGGCTAAAAGAAAACACACCAAAAGATGCAGTTGTAGCGTCGTGGTGGGACTATGGTTACTGGATTACAACACTTGGTGAGCGTAAATCAATTGCAGACAATGCTACTTTGATTGACTGGAGAATTAAGCAGATGGCTCAGGCGTTTTTGAGTACACCTGATGAAGGCTGGAAAATCTTGCAAGAAATGGATGCTGATTATGTTCTAATTTATGTTGCAGCACAAAGGATAAACAGCGAAGAGCCTCCGCTATACTTCGTTCAGGGCGGAGGAGATGAAAGCAAAAAGCAGTGGTTTATGAGAATCGGCGGATTTGATACACAAAAGTATCTTTATGATGATGGTATCAGCTCAACCCCTGAATTTTGGAATAATACCTTACTTGGCAAGATGATTCCATTTACTACGTTTGCGTACATTGATGTAGCAGGCCAAAAGCAGTCCCAGTCGTATATTTCTGGCTTTAATCCAGTTTACATTGATGATGTCAAATATCCAGAAAACGAAAATGGTCCACTAAAGCTTGCTTACATGTCTTCTGGCTTTTTGAGAGAGGATTCTGGAGCAATAAATGGTGTACTGATATACCAAATAAACAAAGACTACAAACCAGCAGATATTCCAAAGACTGAGACTGCTCCAGAGATAACCGCGCCAACAACCACGGAGTCAACATCCACAAATCCAATTGCAACAATTTCGACAAACTTTGGCGACATTGTAATTCAGCTAAAGCCTGAAGTTGCTCCAAAGACAGTTGAAAACTTTGTAAAACTTGCGAACTCTAAATTTTACGATGGAACAATGTTTCACAGAATCATATCCACATTTGTCATCCAGGGAGGAGACCCGAACACCAAAGACCAGCCTCCTGGAACATGGGGAACAGGCGGGCCTGGCTATTCCATTGATGCAGAATTTAGTAACCTCAAACACACAAAGTATGTAGTATCTATGGCACGAGGCATGGACATCAACAGCGCAGGTTCGCAATTCTTTATCACGACTGCCGATGTGCCAGATCTTGATGGCAAATACACAATATTTGGAGAAGTCATACAAGGAAAAGATGTAGTAGACAAGATTGCGTCACTGGAAACCGATCTAAATGATAGGCCGGTTGACTTTGAGAGCGCAAGAATGAAAAGTATTCGAATTTCCTAGTCCTTGAATTTATCCATTATTCTATAACGTGCATACTTGTCATCAGGTGAAAACTTGGCAGGATGAGCCGTTACTGTCTTTGTATTGCAATGAGAGCATTCATCCTTTAACGTGTATTTTTTGCACTCTGGACATTTGCGCAGCTGGAACTTCAAGGGCTATCCCTCTCTTGTCTTTTTTGACTCTTCTCTTGTAAAGCTAAACGTACCGTTGTTTTTCTCAATTATTTTTTGAATTTTATCCATGATTGGCTTGAGCATTCGTTCTGCAGTTTTAAAATCCTGACCCTTTACACTCAGTCTGTATTTTGGTGCGCCAATATACGTGACAGAAATGTTAGATGCCTGATCTGCAATGGAATCTAGGATCGCGTCTTTTATTACCTCAACGCCGTTTGACTTGTTGCAGGTTAGCTCACAAATTCCACGTATCTCAACAGATGGAGGCTTTATCTTTGAGCTTGCCTCTTCTATTGCAGTTAGGGTTTTCTTTGGCAGCTTGAGCTCATCTAATACTGCAAGTCCTTTTGTTACTACATCCAAAAATGCGTCATACACAAAATCATACTTTGAAAAAATCGCATCCTCGAGCTTTTCTACGTCTTTTTCTGTGAGGCCGGCAGACATTTTGACTGCATCCAAGAGGGTTTTTCCCTTTTCAATTCTTTTTACCTCTAGAAGTTTTTTCTTTTGTTGCTCTTTTGATACCTGTTTTAGTGATAGATCAATCTCAGATCTGCCCGGGTTTACTTTTTTTACCAAAAGGACCTTTTTCTCACCTTCTCTTACAAACTTGTGAACAGATCGTACCCAGCCAGGGGCTATCTCTGATACGTGCAAAAATCCTTGCATGCTGTTGTATTCATCTAGTGTTACGTATGCTCCATGATCTGTTAGTTTCGTGATAGTGGCAAGCACAATCTCTCCCGTCTCTGGAAGCTCCTGAGTTTCAGTAACCAATGCAGAGCTGCATTTTGCTACATAATTTAATGTTGCCTAAAAATCAACGCCTTTTTTTGCGCGAATTCCACGCTGAAATGGATGCTTTACCTCCTTCATCTCAGTTACCAGATCTGCTGCATCAACTACTTCTTGTTTTACATGATTGCCGGTCAACACCAAAGTTACTTTTTGCGGTTTTATTTTTATCAAATCCAGTACTTGTTTTACATCGACTAGTTCGAGATTTACTGCATAGTTTATCTCATCTAGAATAACAATATCGTATTTTTCTGATACGACTTTCTCTTTGGCCATTTCAATTGCTTCCTTTGCGATTTCTTGGTGTACTTCTTTTGGGGTCTTATCATCTATAATGCCAACAAATCCCTTACCAATCGCAGTAAGCTCAAACTCTGGCTCTAGCCTCTTGGATGAGCTCATCTCTCCATAATGCCAAGATCCTTTGATGAACTGGATCATGCAAATTTTGTAGTTGTACCCTATTGCACGCAATGCCATGCCTAATGCCGCAGTAGTTTTTCCCTTGCCTTTTCCTGTGTATACAACTACTAGGCCTGCATCTTCTTCCATGATGAAAAAACAATTCTAGGCTAGAAAAAGATTGGTATAGTTCCCCCTTGCAGAGATAGAAAATGAAAACGCCAAGAATCGTCATTGCTGGAACCACGAGCGGAGTTGGAAAGACGTCAATTACATGCTCTATTATTTACGCAATTAAAAAGAAAGGGTATTCTGTCCAGCCCTTTAAGGTCGGACCTGATTACATAGACCCTACATATCTTTCGGCAATATCTGGCAATTCTGCAAGAAACCTGGATTCCTGGATAATGGGAGAAAATGCAACACTTGAGAGCTTTGCAAAAAATGCACAGTCCGATATTTCTGTTGTAGAGGGCGTGATGGGATTCTATGATGGGTTTTCCGGTGCAACAAACCGGTCAAGCACACATCACATTGCAACAATTCTGCAAGCGCCAGTCGTTCTGATACTTGATGCAAGCAAGACAGCTCGCTCCATTGCAGCAACGGCACTAGGATATGTTAAATTTCACAGAAATTCCAGAATTGCCGGATTAATTCTTAACAAGCTTGGAAGCAAAAAGCACGAAGAGATGTGCAGGTCAGCACTTGCACCGCTAAAAATCCCTATTCTTGGCTGCATTCCAAAAAATTCTGAACTTTCTTTAGAATCACGACATCTGGGTTTGATTCCGGTAGTAGAGCAGGCACAACTAAAACAAAGAATTACAAAAATTGCAAAGACAATCACACCATACCTTGATGTTGAAAAGATAATATCGATTGCAAATCAAGCGCCGCCAATTTTGCAAAAAATAAAACCGCACATGGAAAAACCCAAAATAACAATTGCTGTTGCACTAGACAAATCCTTTAATTTCTATTATTATGATAATTTTGATACATTGCGCAGAAATGGCGCAAAAATAGAGTTTTTCAGCCCAATTTCGGATCTGTCACCCCCAGAATGCTCTGGAATCTACATTGGTGGGGGATTTCCAGAGGTGTTGGGCCAGCCACTTGCCAAAAACCAGCCCATGAAAAAATCAATTAAAAAACTAGCCGAACAAAACATGCCGATTTATGGTGAGTGCGGAGGCTTGATGTATCTCACAAAATCGATCGATTATGCAAACAAAAAATATTCAATGGTTGGGTTGTTTGATGCACAAACAAGCATGGAAAAGAAAATGACATTGAACTATACAAAAGCGGCCGTGATCACAAATTGTCTTGTTGCAAAAAATGCAACAAAGTTGCATGGTCATGAATTTCATTATTCTGAACTAAATTCGGTCCCAAAGGATGCAAAATTTGCCTATGATCTGTCAATTGGAGTTGGCATCAAGAACAAAAAAGACGGACTAGTCCAATACAATACACTTGCGTCCTACATGCATCTTTACTTTGATAGAGGAATGCATGCACAAAACTTTGTCAATAATTGCATAAAATATTCTAAAAGCTAGCCCTCTCGAATTATTTTGTATAGTGCATTTATGATTGCTGCAGCGCAAGGACTACCTCCTTTGCGGCCCTTGTTTGTGATGTATGGAACATCTACTGTTTGTAACTCGTCCTTTGACTCTGATGCGCAAACAAATCCTACTGGTATTCCAATCACTAGGCTTGGCCTTGTCGCTTTTTCTTTAATCATTTGAACTATCTCTAATAGCGCAGTTGGTGCATTACCAATGACAACTATAGCCCCATTCATCTCAGATGCTCGAATTCGCATGGCTGTCTGAGCTCGTGTTTTGTTGAGTTTTGTTGCCTCTTTTACTACATCTGGATTTGAGATGTCACAAATTACTTCATTCTTAAAATCTTTCAAGTTCTGCTTGTTGAGAAGACCAATTATTCCATTTACATCAACTATGAT
>CAYOBG010000115.1:0-5054 GCA_964402265.1 uncultured Candidatus Nitrosotenuis sp.
CGAAATCCTGTGGAGTGACCATCATGCCAGGCCCCTTCCATGGTACGGCAAGTGGGATTGTCACCAGTGCATCAATATTTAGAATGCTCAAAATTTCTGGAACTTTTTTCTCAAGCCATTCAGTGGCATGATTTTTTTCAATTGCCTCTGATACTAGCTCCTTTCCGCGTGCAGTGTCTACATAGCTTGCCTGAATTTCCCCCTTGATGTCCCCAAGCAAGAAATTCTGGTAAAATGCCTCGACAATTCTTGTTTTTCCTGCAACATTTGCAAGCAAAGGCCTGTACACCCACATGTACGTATACCAAAATATCAACTCCTCATCCATTCCCCGCCAAATCTTTCTTCCCAATAGTTCGACGCGCCTAGTCTCTAGCGCATTTAGGATAAATCCAAAGGCGTGGTCATTGCTCAGAATTTTTTTACAATATTTGATTCGCATGGACTCATACCATATAGAGGTCCTAAACTGACGATACCGCTCAAAGTCATCCCCCAAGTATCGCTCAGGGGATACCAGGCTGACTTTGTTTTCTTTGAGTTTAGTTGCAGTCTCTTTCTTGTCTGAAAATTCTACTGTAATCTTGTTGTTCTCAGACCACCTTCTTGCCAGAAATGTGGCAATCTCAACTAGCGTGTCGTGTCGGAGATGTAGTGTTTGCATTATCTACCAAACATCGATGTTATGATATCGCTGACCTTTTGGTATTCAACGCTTCCCCACTGGGAATACACATTTCCAAAAACAATATCAGCTGATTTTTTTGCATCAAGACCAGAATCCAAAAGTTTTGCATACGCTATTGTTTCCCTAAGGCTAGGAGAATAGTACAGTTCCTCAACTGCTGCTGCCTGGCGTAATGTGCTTGCAAGCTTTATTCCCTGTTTTAGGGAATCATCATGGTTCCCGGAATAATATCGCCTAACAATTTCAAGCTCAGTTTCTTCCGGAGGATAATCTAGCCTGATTCTTACAGGAAACCTGCTGAGAAGTTGCGGTGGAAGCTCCTTTGTTCCAACATGTGTCAGTGGATTGATAGTAGCTACTACAAACCATTTCTCGTTTGCGTGGATTAGCTCCCCCGTTGATTCCTTTAGAACAATCTGCCTTCTATCATCTAGTGCCTCATCTAATCTTAGTAGGACATCTGCCTCTGCTGCGTTTATCTCATCTAGATACAGGATGCTTCCCTCTTTCATTGATTTTACCAAAATCCCTTCATCAAATCCTATGGTACCCTCGTTGAGTGTTTTAGTGCCAATTAGGTGGCTCTCCCTAGTTCGAAGACTGAAGTTAATTGATTCTAGATTGCCGCCTTTTCTGTTTGCAAATTCTCGCACCAGTGAGGTCTTGCCTGTTCCCTTTGGGCCTATTATCAAAACGAAAAGGCCCGCGTCATATGCTCTGTTTAAAATGTCAACTGAATTATTCCAGTCAAGGTATGTTGATGTCTGCAACATTATTTTCTAATGACGCCGTACTTTATTTAAAATGAACTAGTTTTCCCACTTGTCTAGGTGCTCGTATGATTCGTGCATTATTTTTAGCAGCTTTTTGTTCCATTCCTCAAATCCATCAGGGGTCTTTGGATAATTCCCATAGTGTTCAGTGAGCAGCTTGTTTTGCTGGGTAGTATACCGAAGACCGTCTGCAAGTTTTTTGTTTAGTGCACCTCGAATCAGCATTCCCATCTTACTAATCATGGAAAAGTCCGGGTGCTCGCCCTTGCTGATAGATTCCACATCAAGGTTTCCCAAAAAGTGCTTCATTCCATAATTGATCTGATCATTAGTCAGTGCTTGTAACAATCTTCTAAAGACTTCCAAACCCGGAGTCTTGTATCCATATTCCCTGACATAGTCAACATTGTACTGCCACAGTCCTTTTTCCGTGACATCACCTGATTCTATGGCATCGGACACATTCTTGCCGATTATAGTACCAGCGATTAGTGCAGGACCGATTCCTCCAGCGTCTAGCGGCTTTGGCATCCACGCAGAATCACCAACTAGCATGAATCCGTTTGCAACCATGCAGTCGTTTTGTCGTCGTACTGATACCTGAAAGTTTCCCGTAGCATTGTTTGCGTCCGTTGGGTCAGTTGATATTTTTGGATTTTTGATTGCCTTGTTTCTTGCAACGTACTGATTAATCAAACCTGTAACGTCGTCGTGTCGGCCCAGTCTTGCATTTCTTTTATCAAGTAGTGTCTTTTCAACGCCGAGGCCGATGTTCACCTTGTTCTTTCCCTTTGGAAATACCCATCCATATCCACCGGGTGCAATATCCTGGTCCAAGTGAATCAAGCAATAATCAGGATCAAATTCAGACAAATCCTCTTCGCCCTGCTCAAAGTACATTATGTGTCTGCCAGTGGATTCTAAGTCTCGCCTGTCGATTTTTCTTTCCATCTTTGTGGTGTTTTTGATTTGGTTTCGCAGCATTGAGGTAACGCCTGTCGCATCGATTACAACCTTGGCAGTTTTCTTGTAGGGTTCAGTCTTTTTCTTTAGTCCTTCAACACCAACTATCTGGTTTCCATCGTATAATAATCCGGTTAGGTTTACCTCAAATTCTACAGTGATTCCGCGCTTTAGTGATTCCTTGTATTGAGTCTGCGGCAGTTCATGTCTGTTTAGCAAAAACCCGTCGCCATCAAACGGAATCGATGTCTCTCTGTCTGGTGATAATGCCATCACACCCTTTACCTTGTGCTCTATTTCTGGCGCGCCCCAGGTAACATTGATTCTTTTTCCCATGTAGTCAACTGCCTCCTTTGATACTGCATCGCCACAAACCCATCCATTGATGGATTTGGCGCCAAGCATCATTGGGGCGTTTCTGTCTATTACTAGGATTGATAATTTTTGTTTAGAGTAATGTGCCGCAGAATGAGCCGCTATCATTCCTGCCAGTCCGCCACCGGCAACAATTAGGTCATAGTCGGTTTTCACAACCAGACAGCTGAAAACACATTATTTAAAACAATCTTGGATAATTTTTTGGGTCAGATCGTCGCGGCGTCTTCATAGTTTGCGTATTACTCAGACTGGAGCGGCTTTGTAGCTCTTCATTCCCAACTAGTTAATCACTCCAAATGATATTAAATTGTGCTAGTCAGGATTTCAGTAAAGGTCTTGACCAAGTCTTTTTGCTTGTAGATTGGCGTGTAAATTTTCAGCTTTACAGGATCCTGATCAGCTAGCTTGATTTTTTCTTGCGCAAGTGACTGCTTTGAGATTCGAAGATGTAATGTGGAATCATCGCATCGATTCTCCAAGTCTTGTATAATTTCATCGATGTCATTTTTTGGTATGTTTGATACTAGAGTCCGAACAAAGCTAGATGCCTTTTTCTTTTTTATCTTACCGTGGACCAGTGAGATTGGATTCTCATAGTGGCCCTGCAAGTTCTGTATGGTAAACTCTTCAGAGTCTAAATCAAACACATCCTTGAAGGAATCAAAGATTTTTTTTGGGTCTTCAGTTGCATGTATGATAACTTGAATGTCTACTTCAAGTCTTTTTTCCATGAGTAGCTTATGCTTCTAGTAGTGTGACTTGAGCTTCAGCAGTTCTGATTAGCTTTACCTTTTCAAGACCTACATGTCTCATGCGAATTACCTTCTTTGCCGCTGCCATGATGTCCGAGTTGATCTTTCCATAACATGTTGCCTGCACAAACTGATCAATTGTCAGCTCTGGAATGGTCTTATTCATTACATCCTGTGCGATTAATCTCAATGCATGCTTGCGCGATGTGTTGAGTTTCTTGTGGGTCAATGCTATGATTTTGAGTCTGAATAGATAGTTGTCCTTTGTCTTGACATTCATTACAAATGTGACCTTGCTTGAACCACGTCGAATGAGGCTTCGCAAAAATTCCTTTGCGTACTCGTATCTCTTGAAAATAGAATAAGCCTTGTCTCCGTCGACCTTGCTAATCTGGAAGTATATTTTATACTGGTATTGAGATGGATCACCTTTTAGAATATCAAATAGAGTTACCTCGATTACACGTCCTATTGCTTTCTTTTCATCAGTAATTGGAATGTATGCTAGTGGTGCATTGTTAAATGACTCTGGGGCAATTACTGTGACCCATTTTTTCTCACGCCACTTGTCCTTTACTTTACCGCCTCGTTTACGAGCCAATTATTTAGCGACCCTGTAGCCAAAATATAACTGTACCAACTAAATCACGCTTGATCCGAGATATTTCTGCAAAGGCTTTGGCACGGTTATGTGGCCATCTTTTGTCTGAAAGTTCTCCATTATAGCTACTAACGTACGTGTAGTTGCCACTAGCGTGCTGTTTAGCGAGTGAAGGTATTGGGTCTGCTCGTTTGTTTTATCGCGGAACCTGATCTTGAGTCTTCTTGCCTGAAAGTCAAGGCAGTTAGAACAGGATACTATCTCGCGGTATGCGTTTTGGCCTGCCATCCATGCTTCTATGTCATATGTTTTGGCTGAGACCTTGCCCAAATCCCCGCTAGACAATAACATGACCTTGTATGGGATTTCCAGACTCTGGTAGAACTCTTCTGCTATTGTGAGCATTTTTTCGTGTTCCTTCCAGGAATCCTCAGGTCTTGCAAAGACGTACTGTTCCACTTTTTCAAACTGGTGCACCCTAAAGATTCCCTTCTGGTCTCTGCCATGTGCTCCTGCTTCCTTTCTGAAACACGGACTCACGCCGGCATATCGTATTGGCAGGTCCTTTCCCTCTATGATTTCATCAGAGTGCATTGCAGCAATTGCGTGCTCTGATGTTCCAATTAGATAGAGGTCCTCGCCGTCAACTTTGTAAATTACATCCTGAAAATCATTTGCTATTATCGCGCCCTCCATGGAATTTTTGTTAATCATGTATGGCGGCTGCACTAGCGTGTACTGTTTTTCTGATAAATAATCCAGAGCATAGTGGACTAGTGCCTGGTTTAGCTTTACCAGGTTATTTTTCAAATAGTAAAATCTCGCACCCGCTGTCTTTGCAGCTCGCTCCAAATCAACCAGGTCCAGTTCAGCAGAAATGTCAATGTGGTCTTTGATGG
>CAYOBG010000116.1:0-4894 GCA_964402265.1 uncultured Candidatus Nitrosotenuis sp.
TTCTTTGGCGAGTCCTTCCCACCACTTGTTAACCTGCTCTGTCATTCTCCCCGAATTTATCATAAAATGCTCCCTTATAGATCTGTCGGTTTTCAATTGATCAGCTGGGAGATTGTAAGATCAGTTTTAGATCTTTTTTCGTTTTCGCATCGCACGATTATACATTATAATTGCAAGTGCACCACCAGCACATCCCCAAAACAGGGGCCAGCGAAACGGACTGTCCATCATTCCAATCCAAGCATAGATCGTGCCACCAATTAACGCAAAGCCAATCAATTCTAGAATCTTGCTCATATCGAGCAAAACATTCGAAAAGATATATTGTTTGTTTGTTATGTCGTATTGTGGACAAGTATCTTTTCGTAATGCTAATCGTTCTTGTCTTGGGAATGGCATTTTCGGTTTTCAAAGACTTGGAACATCCTGATTTTGTCCTGTTTTACGCGCAACTAGCAGGTGCGCTAATCATAATAGGATACTCTACTTTCAAAAACAGAAAGACGCGACAAAACACAAAAAGGAAATAACTACAGATCTAAACCGAATGATCCTGCCAAGTCGTGGAATCGCTTGTATGATTCTAGGTACTGTCTTCCCTTTGTTGTGATGACATAGGTGTTCTTACCGTCGAATTCAATCTTGTTGATAAGGCCTGCGCCTGTCAGGTTCTCAATGAATTTGGCAAGCCTTGAATGTGAAAGATTTGCTTGGGTGAGTAGGCTTGTTACTTTTATGCCCTCTTGCCCACACTGGTCAGTAGCTGTTAGCAGATCTGCTACAATTTGCATACTGGTTCTATATGTGGCCATTAGCAGTCGAGTGTTAGTCTGGCATATAAGGGTATTAACCTTTCTTACGATTGCTTAATAACCAAACGTAAACCCCGAATCAAAAGTGTCAGTTTCAATTCCGTGGTACGATGACTTTCTTGGCGTAGCCTATAGATATTTTGATCTTAGGATGAATGTAATTCCATTGTTCACTGATCGGAAAAAGGCATCTGATCTGTGGAACGAAAACGTTCACTGGTGGGGCGACCACGACATAAAGATGAGATTTGTAGAAACAGATGACAAATACTGGTTTATTGTGGCATCTGAGACTAGACGTCCTGATCATAATACCTCGTTTTTCAAGCTATTGCCAAAATCTGAGAACTATCTCAGATTCAAAAAGGGAAGCCACGGTGAGGCGTATTTGCGATTTGCGTCATACACTGAAAAAGAGGAAAAACAGGTCAAAGGCGATGCGGTATGCAACTGCACCCATACAAAAGAGGATCATGAGGGAGAATGCCAAGTAGAGGATTGTAACTGTGAAAAATTCGTAACATTTGAGCTCAAACTGTTGAAGAAAAAAAAGACCATAACTGACATCAAGTTTCTGGAAGAAAAAGACGTCAAAGATGATTCCATTTCGTGGAACTGTCTTTATGTAAACAAGTACAAAAATTCTCAATAACTATTCTTTGTCTAGATTGACTCGAACGTGTTGGCCTGGATAGTGCTCAAAGATTTTTTTGGAATAGCATTTTCCGCATAATGGGCCTTTGACATCCCAATCTGTCATTGGAGCATATTTGTGCTCCATTGGACCATTGCACAAAACGCATTTTTCTCCTTCTGCCAAGCAACCTGAGGTTTTTTGAGTCTATATAAAAATCATGGCCATTTTTTGGAACGATAAAAAATTTGTTAAATAATAGTGCGTATCAGAAAAAGCTGCGGTAGATTGTCTGGCCATTGTAAATCTCCTGCAATTTTTACATGGCTTGGCAACTATCGCTTTTTACAATAAACTGTTGACTAGCTTTTTAATGCTCTCAATTTCGTCTTCTTCTTGACGTATCTTCTTATCAACCACTCTGAGCATAGCCTCATTCCAAACGTGATGTGAGAAAAAGTTGTGCTTTGTATTTGCCAAGTCGATTTCGTCCTCAACTACGGTATCCTCAAGAAATCTGGTGGCAACACCGTCTGTTAGTTTGAGAATTCGCTCGTTGAGCTTGTAGCTCTTAAAAATTGGCTCTACCTTTGCAATGTCTTCCTTAAAGTCATTCTTTGTGCCAAGAATACTCTTGTGAATAATTCTAAAATATATTGCAACAAAGAACAATGTTGCATATCTTTTTGTCTTGTGGCCTCCTCGTTTTCCATATCCTAGAGATTTTTTTGCATATTCTTTTACTAAATATGGATAGAGCAGCAATCTATAGTCATCCTTGAGATTTTCATTAAACACATCATCGTATTTACTTCCGCGAGGCAAGAATTGTGCAGGTGAGCTGTATGATTCAGTAGGCCTTTGCTCAATTCCTGCAACAAGAACTTGGATTGCGTCTTTTGCAACAATTACTTTTTTGTGATTGTCGGGAAGATAACGATTGTATATTGTGTCGCCGCTGAATTCCGTCTGTTGGGATTTTGCCTTGCTATCAAACGAGCCTGCCTGAATTTCGTAAAAATAGCCATAGTTCTCGAGCTGGGACTTGATTGACTTGTGAAAGTCCATCAGGGAGACAAGGTCTTTTCCTCGAACGGAGTTTTGTGAATTTCTGTATTTTGTAATGTTGTTTTGGTCGTGTTCGTCGTCTGCCTTTATGATCGTCACAGTAATACTTCCATCCAAATTGTTTGTTCTCTTTGCATGATCTAAAATGGAGTTTGATGTCTGTGCACCGTTTACTATCTGCGGTGCATGAAGCATGAGGTTGTTATCACCAAGATCCTCAAAATCGCTTACGACAATTGTTATTCCGTTGTTATAGTAAAAGAACTTGTCAGGTGAGCTTTGTAAGGTATCCCTGATTCCCTTGTTGACATTTGTCTTGAACTGCATCCACTGTCTGATGTTTGACTCAAATACATAGTCCCGGTTTTTTGTCACAAAATCTGTTAGCTCCCTTAATCTTAGTATGCCTAGGACTGTGTTTTTATAGCGAATTCTCTCCTCTAGTCTGATCTTGGATTTTTTTCCAGCAGCTGGCTTTTTTATTCGATCCCAAAGATTTCGAATTATTTTATCAATATCTATGATTTCGACCGTGTCATCTTCATATGAGACTGCCTGATTTGTGACATAGCAGCATTCGACTTTGAGATTTTTTTCCTGAATCTTTGTTACCAGATTTGCAAGCTCTGGCCTCATCTTCGTGACATCTTTGCTTAGGAGACGCTTGACATCCTCTTTGAATTTGACAATTGCCTCTTCAGAATGAGAGGTTCCGTATTTTGACTGGAATAATCTTATTTTGTTATCAGAGAAATCAACAGGCAAATACGCATCAATTCCCAGATCGTTTGCACCATCGATTATAGAGTCTGACGCATCGTCTTCTGTTGCCTCAAAAACCCGCGTCAAAACCCAGTGCAAAAAATTGTATCCTTTCTCTACGTCGCTTTTGGCGCTTTCAACATACTCTGTTATGCTATCTCGGATGTTCTCTGAGAATCCCTCTAGTGGCTGCTCGATCTTTTTTTGAACTAAAAGCGACTGAGAGCCAGGAATGTACTCTAGCAAACCATTGTTTCGTTCTGCCATGGGTACCCTAACAACTAGTGTATTTAGAAAAGCTGGTTATTACACAATAACTTGGTCTGCGGAATTCATGCGTAGACAGAAATAAAGTTACAAAACGACTGTCATCATACCCATGAAAAAAGGCATCTTGATCGGAGCTGGCATTGGAATCATACTTGTTTTGGTAGTCGTGTTGTTGGCAAACCCTCAAAACAATCCAGTCAAACCAGTCGAAGAAACTCTGCCTGAATTTACCATATCCATTGCCATGTCTGCGTCAAGGCCAGGCTGTGAATCGACTGGATGTTACCTGCCGACTGAGCTCTCAGTCAACCAACATGACACTGTGACTTGGGTAAATGATGACAGGGGATTTCACACGGTTACTACTGGATACTATGACATTCCAGACGGTGTCTTTGATAGCGGGCAGATGGAATCATCTGAAAAATTTTCACATACCTTTGATGAATTGGGGGAATTTCATTATTATTGCAGACTGCATCCCTGGATGGAAGGAAAAATTATTGTAAGTTAAGAGGTGAGGAAGGGATTCGAACCCCTATAAAATTCGCTTTGCAGGCGAACGCATAACCGCTCTGCCACCTCACCAACAGAAAAAAACCGAATCTAACAGAATTAAACTCTTTACTTATGATTTAATGAATGTCTTTGCTGCAAGCTTTACGTCTTCACCTCGAATCGTTTTCCTTCCAGCATGATTTGACATGTCCACTGCGCTAGTTGCAATGGTGGATGCAATCTCTTCTAATACTCGCCTGAGCTCGTCTGCAGACTCGTCACTTACGCGATCTGCTCCTGCCTTTTTTAATATCCTATACATGGCAGAAAGGCCAAGCTCTGACGACTTCATCTCAAAGTTGATTGATTTTTTCCAATGATAAAGGAGTATGAGCTAAAAAATTCCACACAATAATAGATTTCTGCACACTTAAGTATTCACAAAAGCCCAGAAAAAATAATGCTCTGCGATGCCCACATTCATCTGTCTGATCCGCAATATGACAACGACATTGATTCTATTATAACTTCCATGACAAAAATTGGCATCAAGGCCTGCGCCGTGTCCATGGATAATCACTCATCAAATACTACACTAGAGATTGCCAAAAAAAGTGACCTTGTTTTGCCGTTCATTGGAATTCATCCAGAAAAGGCAGCAGATGATCTTGAGTCAATGGTATCTTTGATAGAAAAAAATGCAAAAAATATCTCTGGAATAGGCGAAATTGGTCTGGACAAAACATATACATCAAATGATGAGCAATTTGCAAGACAAAAACAAGTCTTTACGAAATTGCTTGAGATGGCTGAAAAAATAAACAAACCAGTCTCGGTTCACTCTCGCTCA
>CAYOBG010000117.1:0-4764 GCA_964402265.1 uncultured Candidatus Nitrosotenuis sp.
CCGGTTATGAGCCGGTTACTCTACCAAGCTGAGTTATGGGCCCTACAAAAAGCAGATTTCTTTTGCGTATAAAAGTTATAGAGATGTACAGTAGCTTTGGTAGCAGCTATCCAAAAGATGGTTCTGTGCATCAAGGGACTTTGCAGCAATTGCCAAAAATTCTTCATGTCTTTGTTCTGGAATGGTATCAAGAATTTTCTCCCAGGTGGCAGCATGTCTAATGTCTGCTTCCATGTGCAATCTGAAATATTCCGTTGCAGATTCCGATGTTATTCCATAGAATTTTTCCAGTCCATCTAGTTTTGTGTGACTAATCTTTGGAATCTCTTTTTCAAACGCATACATCGCAGTAGCGCCTGCCTCAAGAGACGTCATTAATCCAGACAATTCAGATACTGCTTGTGTGGTTTTTTCCATTCCGGTACACGAATTGATGTTCTCAACGCCTAGTGATACTGCAAAATGAGCCCATGGCTCTAGGTGTTCTGCTTCTTCCTGCTGGTTTGCCTTGATCTCATCTATCATGTGTTGTGGTGCAAATTTAGCAATCTCGCCTACAAAGGATGGAACTGCCTTTACCATCTGAAAATATTCTTTGGAATAGCCAGCCAGCATTGGTACGGATAATTTTCCATCGCTCCACATTTGGTAAAATGGATGCTTTAGCAAGCTTTTTTCTTCTATGATACTATCAATTTTTTTTGCAAGAGAATTCATGATACCACCACAATATCCCAATAAAAAAATCTTTCATGTCCAAAAGATTTTAAGTTCTCCTTGTGGCGATGCAAACGGGCTCCTGTGGTGTAGTCCGGTCAAGCATGTCGCCCTTTCAAGGCGGAGATCCCGGGTCCAAATCCCGGCGGGAGCACTTTTCTTTTGATAAATCAAGACTCGTGTTGTATTATACAGCAACCCCACACATCATGGGTTAAATCCATCATCACCAAATTTTCCAAAACTGCCTAGTTCTGCATAGTTTGTGATCATAGTTTGTTCTGTGTTTGTCTTGTATTGTTTAACACAATATCGTAGGGGTTAAACGCTTGACTAGTGTAATGGTATAGCATGTCAGAAAAAAACGGTGGTCCCTACACAAAATCACAACAAGAAAAAAGAAGAAACCAAGTTTACGAATTGCATTTTGAAAAAAGCCAGCCAGCATCACACATAGCAGAAGAGCTTGGCGTAAATCGAAACACCATAAACGATGACATCAAGTACTGGTATTCGGAATTAGCATCGGAATTTGAGCAATTGGATGTGAAAAACTTGATGCTAAGGCAGCACGCCAGAATGGAATTACAAAGAACAAGGCTGGTTGCGAGGCTTGAAAAAGAGCAAAACATCAACATTGTAATGAAAATAGAGAGAATGATTTTTGATCTGGACTGTACAATTGCAAAAATGATTGCACCCATTGCCGCAATGCAGGCTCAAGACATACCAGAACAGATAGCCACACAAACAGTAGAGCATTTGCTAGAATGCGACAATGTTGGAAAGGTAACTGGATATTCGGAAACTAATCTGTTGCGCGACATTATAGAATACAAAAAATGCGATGTATCATACGCACGGAGAATACTGAATAAAATCAAGGCACTGGGCTTGGACTTGTTTAAGAATCAGAGTCCACTGTCGGATACTCGAAGCTACGACATGCTCGGCTTTGCAGAATCAAGAAAGATTCTCTCAGATGAAAAGCTGCAGGCAATCTACACCAAGATTGAACAGCGGCAAAGTCATCTAGAGAGTCAATTAGCAGAGCTAAACCTTAGTTGCAAAGAAATTGAAAAACAGTTTGTGGAAAAGTATGGCGATAAATCAAGCTGGACTGCGGCAATATGGAAAGAATACCGTACCAAGATTGACTTTCTGTATTGAGGATTGAGAGTTTGTTGGGACATAGCGCAAAGTTTAGCAGAGAACAAATTTTCCATACTCAAAAAGTTCAGAAAAAACATCCAAGATACATCAATTCCAAACCAGTTGTTCAGATCCACATCACAACGGCATCAACTATTAATACTGTGAAGAAAAAGGATCGCCAGTGTAGTTTTTTGGATCGAAAAAATCTGAAAATCAATCCTTTACTTGACACATACAAAGAGTATATCCAAAAAATAGACAGTGCCCTAGAGTCCGAATTATCGCTATATTCAAAATCAGAGTTCATGCAGCCGCTAATGTATGCAATCGAGGGCGGAAAAAGAATCAGGCCACTCATACTTCTTTTGGCAGCAGAATCAATTGGTAAAATAGACGAGCGAGCATACACAGCAGGCTGTGCAGTAGAGTTTCTTCACACCGAATCTGTCATCCATGATGATATCATAGACAATGAAACCTCACGACGACACAAGGACCCATTTCACATCAAATACGGGTACAACACCAGTATTTTGACAGGGGATTTCGTATTAGGATTAATTCTCAACATTTCATCAAGGCTGAACAACCCAAGGATAACACGAGACCTAGCAAACACTGCCATGCTAATGAGTGAGGGTGAGGTTTTAGAGACAAGACTTGAGACAAGCCAGGACCTTACCTTTGATGACTATCTCAAGGTCATGGAATACAAAACCGCTACTGCCTTTGAGGTATCAGCTAGATTAGGTGCTATAATTGCAAACGGAACAGAGGACCAAATTGTAGCATTATCAGAATATGGACGGAACATTGGAATCGCATACCAAATCAGAGACGACCTAATAGACTGGAAAAACGAGGACAAGCTCTTCAACTTGCTAGTAAAGCGAAGCATGGACCCAAGGGACATTTTCAACCACATGGAAAAAATGCTAAAAGACTATGCAGGAAAGGCAGCATCAAGTCTTAGAATCATACCAGACAATGACGCAAAATCGCATTTAGAATATTTGCTAAGATTGACTACTTTGAAATTATAAGTGATGATCCCAGTATAGGTACAGCGTTCTTTGTGAATTCTATAATTGGATCCGGATAGACACCGATTGCTATTAGGAATATTACCGAGAAAACCATAACACCGATTATAGATTTTGGCTCTTTGATTCTCTTTTCAGTCTCTCCCTCAAAGTACATCTTTCGTATGATCCAACCATAGTAAGCCAGAGACAATGCAGAGTTTAGAACACCCGCTATTGCTAGCCATCCAGCCCATGCGGGGAGCCCAGGTTCCAGTGCAGAGCCAAACAATACCAGCTTGCTCCAGAATCCAGCAGTCGGTGGAACGCCAGCCAGTGCCAGTAAGGATACTACCAAGCCAATTGAGGTTATTGGCATCTTTCTGCCAAGCCCTTTTAGTTTATCGATATTTGTTATGCCTATTGTGGTAACTATGCCAGCTATTGCAATGAATGCAGCACCTTTCATCACAGAATGATTCAAAACGTGAAATAGTGATCCTTGAATGCCAAGTGCAGTAAATGGAGCAACTGCCAGTCCGATTAGGATGTAGCCCGCATGTCCAATACTGGAATAGGCAAGCATTCGAGAGATGTTCTTTTGCATTATGGCTGCAATGTTTCCAACAGTCATTGTCATTATTGCAATAACACCTAATGCAAATGTCCAGTCAAGGTTTAGCGCAATTGTTCCCATTATTATAACACGTAATGCTGCCGCAAATCCAGCCTTTTTGGTTCCAGCTGCTAATAGTGCAGTAATGGTTGGTGGTGCACCCTCATAGGTGTCTGGAAGCCACATGTGGAATGGGACTAGGCCCATCTTGAATCCAAATCCTGCAATAAACATGCCAACTGCCAGTAAGGCAAGCGGCATCATTGACGGATCTATGTGCGCAAGGCCAGTCATTACCTCTCCAATGTTAGTAGAGCCAGTAAGACCATACACTATTGAGATTCCGTAAATTATGATTGCAGACGATAGCGCTCCAAACAAAAAGTACTTGAGTGCTGCTTCATTTGAGCTTGGATTCTTTTTCATAAATCCGGCCAAGACATATGTTGGTATTGACATGAGTTCCCATGCCACAAACAACATTACCAGGTCAGTCGAATATGCAACGAGCACCATTCCTATTGTGGATAATAAAATCAGAGAATAGTAGACTGGCGGATGCGCCTGTCCCCTCATAAAGTTAAACGAGCCTGCAGTAGTCATTATTGCTACGATAAGCATTGCAATTGCAAACAGTCCACTAAAGGAATCATCTGCCATGACATCACCTGAAAATACTGCTGCCGGCGGAAGCTGATTTGTAAATATCTCATATGCAACATATCCAATTGATGCTACCAGTGCTGCAAACGCAATTACGGCATAAAACGAGTTTGAACCCTTTTCTTTTCGTACTACACTAATCACAGGTAGTAGCATCCCTATCGTACCAAGGATTGCAATCAAAACTATTGGAGTGGATGTAATCTCTATCATGGTATTTCTCCTATATGAACAGGAATAATACTACGAATAGTATTCCTGCTCCAAATACGTAAAGATAAGACTGTGCTACACCTGTCTGGGTCCTCTGTATGACCTTGGCTCCCCATCCTACTGATTTTTCCAGCCCAACGTTCATGCCCAGATCAATTGCATATCGCTCAAAGTATCTCCAGATTCCTCTTGCAAGCCATAGCGGTGCTACTACAAAGCACCAGTATACCATAGCGTTGAGGTACCACCTGTTTAGCAAAACCTTGTGAATTGAATAAAAGAAAATATTAGAATTTACAAACTTGACAGGATCAACAAACCTGCCAATATAGAACACATATCCAAGAGTGATGCCAATTCCAAATGCAGCAAGTGATG
>CAYOBG010000118.1:0-4574 GCA_964402265.1 uncultured Candidatus Nitrosotenuis sp.
AGATACATCAAGACAGTCTCTGATCTTTTCTTTTGCAGTGTCTCCATGAAGGCCAATGCCTATCACTAATGTTTTTGGTCTGTATATTACAGAATTTTTCAAAATCTCGTCATCAAATATTCTGTCTGATATGATCAAATACGCCTTGGAATTGGATTGCTTTAGGTTTTCAATGGAATCGTAAACTGTGACGTTTTTTGGCAGATCTGACTTCCACCAGTTTTTTTCCCCTGCGTCTTGGTATGTGCCAATTTTTTCCTCATTAACCATCAACGCGCTAATTCTAGTTACATTGAGGTCATTCTCTATTTTCCAGCCAAATTCACGTCCTATCAGGTCAACAGGTATGGTCTTGTTTACGTCTGCAGCAGTGGTAATTACTGGTGTTGAGCCTAGTCTTTTGGCAATCTCTTCTGTTAGCTCGTTTGCGCCTCCAAGATGGCCAGATAGTACAGAAATGACAAAATTTGCCTTGTCGTCTATTACTATTATTGCAGGGTCTATTTTTTTATCCTTCAAGTAAGGGGCAACGAGTCTGATCACTGCACCAAGTGAGAACAAGCACACCAATCCCTCATATTTTCCAAAAAGCTCAGCAATTTTGGAAGATGTCTGCTCTTCATACCAAACTGCAGAAATTGTGCTGTCTTGGAATTTTGCTGGCGCGAAGACCTCCCAATCAGGAAACGATTGTTTTAGTGTGGATGCAATTTTGATGCCATTTTTTGTAATTGCTAAAATTGCAACCTTGTCCATGACTGCAGTTTTTTATTGTTCAATAAAATTTCTTCCTAAGGATATCTACCCAATATAGAGCCATCAAAATCAAACAAAACCACTTGGATCTCTACCTTGCTTTCTGAATGCGTCTGCATTTGTTTGTGGGATTCTTGACAGATTGCAGAAAAAAACCCGTCAACCCTGCTTTCCGTGACAATCTCCTGAACATGTCGTGCAGTGTTTGCGTTTTTTATCTGGTCTAGTGTTTCCTTGCTGGCATTGCATTTTTGCGCAATTTTTGCCAAAAAATCCATATCTACTTTGGAGCCCTTGACGTGAGTTTGTTTGACGCCCATCGCAATTTTGGTCATCTTTCCAATGAATCCTGCAATGTATGCTTTTTTGATTGATTTTTTAGCACACTGCTGAATCGTATAGCCTGCAAAGTCTCCCATCTGAACAAAACAATGATCAGGCAGATCAATTTCTTTTCTTGAAAACTCTTCACTTCGTCCTCCTGTGGTCAGAACAACCGTATCTCCATTCATGGCAAGTGTAACATCGAGACTTTGTCGTATTGATGCTGCAAAGGACGCAGTTGAATATGGAACGACTATTCCTGTTGTTCCGAGAATAGATATCCCATTTATAATTCCGAGTCTTGGGTTGTCCGTCTTTGGAGCAATCTCTTTGCCCCTTGGAACTGAAATGATAACCTTGATTCCTTTTTTCTGCAAGAGTTCCTTTCCTGTGATAGTTAGATTTTCAGTTATCATTCTTTTTGGAGTTGGATTTATTGCCGCAGAACCGATCTCTAGGCCAAGGCCTGGCTTTGTTACCCTTCCAACACCTTCACCACCATCAATTTCGATTTTGCCGGCATTGTCTGTGATCTGTAGATCAACAATTATCTCTGCACCATGAGTGACGTCTGGATCATCTCCACCGTCTTTTATTACGGAACATTTTGCAGTGTATTGATCAAATTGACAGCTTGTAATGTTGATTACTATCTTTTGTTTTGGTAATGACACCTCAATCGATTCAATTTTCTTTTTAGTAATGATTGCGACAAGTCCTGCTTTTGCTGCAGCTGTTGCACATGTGCCTGTAGTAAAACCAGTCCGTAGTTTTTGGCGAGGCTTTTGTGTCTCACTCACAAACTAATGTCTTGTTTTTGGATAATAACTCTTGTTGGTTCACTTGAGAATTTCGGAAATAATTATCCAGAGTGCTATTGCGCCAAGGCCTCCATACAACAGAAAATGAGTCATTTTATGCGAGACCTGCCTTTCCACATTTCGTTCCTGAAACTCGTTTACATTTGCACCAAAATTCCGTCTGAACTCATTATAATATTCCTGATAGCTAGAACTGAATCGTTCGTCTGTTTTTTTGTCATAATATCTCCAAAATTCCGTCTGTGCAGTTTCAACATCTTTGTGTTTTGCATTTTCCCTTTTCTGCTCGATTTTTAACATTTGATAGGCTTCTGTGATTTCCTTGAATTTCCTCTCAGCACTGTCATCCTTGTTTCTGTCTGGGTGATACTGAAGCGACAATTTCCTGTATGCCTGCTTTATCTCCTTGTGGGATGCATCTTTTTGCAATCCTAGAATCTCATAACACTGAGATGCATTCAATGATTCCGATTGTCTGATTTAACATTTAAAATTATATCTCATATTTCTAAGTGAATGGAAAAACAAAAACCAACCATTGCTATTTCTGGTGCCACTGGATTTATAGGAACAAACCTCCGAGAATTCCTCTCAGACGCAGAAATTCCAGTTATTGGCTTGGCTAGAAGAAAACACAAACAATTCCAATTAGGAAAAAGTTTAGTGTTTTCAAATCTTGATAATGTCTCTATATCAAAACTAAAGGGTTGTAATGCGTTGGTTCATCTAATTGGCAGCGGCACTCAAACCAAAGACTCTGATTATGATCTGATAAATGTCAAACAAACAGAAAAAATCATCACGCTGTGCAAAAAATCTCATATAAAAAAAATCATCTACATTAGCGGTCTTGGAGTAAATGATTCCACAACATTTGGCTATTTCATTTCAAAATTAAAAGCAGAACAGATGATCATCAAATCTGGCCTTGATTATACAATTCTTCGTGCATCATACATAATTGGAAAAGATGATCCACTGGTACAAAACTTGACAAGACAAACCAAACATGGAGTAATACTCATACCTGGCTCCGGCTCCTATCGGCTACAACCGATCTCGGTAAATGACGTATGCAAAGTAATTCTTGCCTGCATTAACAATAAAAAACTCTCAAACAAAATTATTGATCTGGTTGGGCCGCAAACCATTAGTTTTGAAAACTTTGTAAGAAAGTTCATCAAAGGAAAAAGAACTAGAATTCAAAAAATATCCCTCGAGCAAGCCTATTTTGCTGCGCTAAACAACCCAAAAAAAGCAGTCTATGGGCTAGATGATCTTAACATAATGATTGGTGATTTTATGTCGAGCCACAAAAGACTAGAAAAGTTGTGCGGGTTTAAGCTAAAAACGCCAGTGCTATAGGCCCGCAGCCTTTCTCAGGATTTCAGCCTTGTCGGTTTTTTCCCATGGGAATTCCACATCAGTTCTTCCAAAGTGACCAAATGCAGCAGTGTCCTTGTAGATTGGTCGCTTGAGGTCAAGCTGTGAAATGATTGCGCCAGGTCTCATATCAAAGTGCTTTCTTGCCAGATTTTCAATCTCTTCCTCTGAGATTTTGCCTGTGCCAAATGTATTTACCATTAGAGAAACTGGATCTGCAACACCAATTGCATATGCAACTTGGACCTCGCATTTTTCTGCCAAGCCTGCAGCGACAATGTTCTTTGCAATGTATCTGCACATGTAGCAAGCTGATCTGTCTACCTTAGAAGGGTCCTTACCGGAAAATGCTCCACCACCATGTCTTCCAGCGCCTCCGTATGTATCTACGATGATTTTTCTTCCTGTTAGACCAGAGTCCCCTGGAGGACCGCCTATTACAAATCGTCCTGTGGGGTTGACATGAATTTTGATCATATCGTGCCACCACTTGCCGCACACTGGCTTGATCACCTTGTCAATAATTTGCTGTCTTATCTCGGCATTATCGATCTCTGGTGCGTGTTGAGTGGAAATTACTATGGTTTCTATTCTCTTTGGCTTGCCGTCTTCATATTCTACAGTGACTTGAGACTTGCCATCCGGTCTTACCCATGCAAGTTCTTTGCTTTTTCTTGCCTCTGATAACCTTCGTGTGAGTTTGTGTGCAAGTAAAATTGGCAGCGGCATGAACTCATCTGTTTCATTTACTGCATATCCAAACATCAATCCCTGATCTCCTGCTCCCTGATCTTTATTCTCACTAGCAGTGACTCCCTGCGAAATATCGGGGCTTTGCGCATGGATTGACACTAGAACACTGCAAGTGTCTGCATCAAATCCGTATTCTGGTTTGTCATAGCCAATTTCCTTGATTGTCTTTCTAACCACATCTTGAATGTCAAATTTTGCCTTGGTCGTTACTTCGCCTGCAACCACAACAATTCCAGTTGTAGTCATTGTTTCTACGGCAACGCGTGAATTTGGATCCTGTCTTAGAAATTCATCAAGTAATGCATCTGATATTTTATCGCAAATCTTGTCTGGATGTCCTTCTGTTACCGACTCTGAAGTAAAAAGGAAACTTCGTGCCATTGAAAATTACCTACAAATCGTTTTCTAGTCTGATGAATAATACGTTGTTTCCTCTAACTATGACCCTGCCGTAATTTGCAATAATTTTGCCGTCATGGAGCTCTTCAGCATCAGTCATAATCAAATTCATGTACGAATCTACATTGTCCATTTTGC
>CAYOBG010000119.1:0-4552 GCA_964402265.1 uncultured Candidatus Nitrosotenuis sp.
GCTGACCGGGGTAATACAGTCGGCAGAGAAGGACCCCAAGAAGAGGAAGATTCTGGGAAGAATCGCGCTCTGGAGGGTCGAGAAGAGGAAGGGGGAGGAAGACTCCCTCTTCCAATGATTCGGAGGTGAGGACATGCTGACGGTAAACGGAAAGGGAAAGGAAGTCGCCGAACTCTTCAGGAAGTTCGGTCTGAACGAGTACGAGTCTCGCGTCTACTTCACCCTACAGGTGAACGGCAAGACGAAGGCAGGCAGGCTCTGGCAGTCGGCAGGTGTGCCGCAGAACAAGGGCTACCACTCGATTCAGACGGTCTCGAAGTGCTCGCTCTACGAGATTCAGGAGAAGATAGACGGGTACAGGGAGGTGTCTAAGAACAGCAAGTTGGTGCGGGTCGTCGTTTGACGCCCGCTTTTTTTATTTTTCCTTATCACGAAATTGGTGGAAACTTTCTGATTTTTGTATTGACTTGCCAAAAATGAAATTCGGTTGGCAAGTCGTTTCCACTTGAGATTTATTTTGGATAGACAATAGGAGATGCAATTAACGATGTTCGTGGTAATTTTTCATGTAGTTTAATATCTTCATAGTCTTTTTTTGAGCACACTACCAAGATAGTATGTTTATCACTGGCAGTTTCTAGCGCTAACTCATCAAAACTTTCTGCTTCTCCCACAACGTCTCTTATCGTAGTGATAAGATTTTGCAACATCTCAAGTTTATCTCCACGCATTTCATGCATGTCTATAATGGACCATACCAGTGCCACTCGCGTCATTTCTGGTTTTAGATTGTTTTTCTTAATAGATTCTCGGATTGCCTCTAGCAGGTGTTTAATGTAATCGTCTATCGCCTTTATGCTGTCTTTGGCCATGCCCATAAGCCAATCTGTTTCTGGAAGGGATGACATCAGCAGCCTGAGATCATAAAGACCTCCTATCATATCATCTAGGAAAATGTTTTCATATTCAACATCAAAACCGGTCTTTGTTTTTTCTTTAATGGGTTTACCTCTTTTAATTGCATCATATAGAAATGAAAATCTCGATAGAATGTTTATTGCATGAACACGCTCAGCGTTTGAAATACTAAGAGCAATTTCTTTTTGGTTTAGTCCTAGCAAATCTATAAGGATTGGATCTTGTCTATCATTGTATGTTCCAAGTGTTGTTGATGGATCACTGTCTCTGGTTAGTGGATAATAATAGTAAAAAATCGATTTGCCAATTTCAAAACCTGTCACATGTTCTAAAATTGAAATATTCTCATCATTTCCTCCAATTCCAGTCGGAAGGACATAGATTACTGATGTGCCTTTTTTGAGTGACGCTGTAGCATCCTTAAATTTGGATTGAACCTCAATTTTTGATTTCTGACCGGTTTTTCTTATTCTTGGTGCAAAAAATAAGTACTGGGCTTTTGAAACAACTTTATCAATTGGTTCCATTGCCAGCATTGGTTCATCTTGTTTTAGCGAAGTGATATGCGGGTACGTCTTT
The DNA here is from genome assembly GCA_964402265.1 of uncultured Candidatus Nitrosotenuis sp. GTDB lineage: Archaea > Thermoproteota > Nitrososphaeria > Nitrososphaerales > Nitrosopumilaceae > Nitrosotenuis. The sequence goes on from CAYOBG010000119.1 coordinate 1,498, forward strand.
GCTATCTCTGGTTTGAGAGATATTGCAGACTGAGAAGACTCATCAATAATGAAGGTGTTTGCACCACGCATTGCTGTTTGGCATGCAATATGATATCCTTCTGTGCTAAGTCCATAAACAACGACTCTAGTTTTTGATAGATTCTGCGCTGGTTGTATTTTTGTCAGTGGCCGAAGTCTAGTCTGATCCTCTGCGGTTTGTTTACCACGTGAAAGATATTTTTGTTTGAGAGGGTCAGACAAAGATTCAATGTATGTGTCAGCTTTTTTGTATAATTCATTGATTATTTCGGGTAAAATTTCATCTCTATCTTCTGGAGATAGTTTGGAAATTAATTTGTCTGTAATTTCTAGATAATGTTGATTTTTTTGATTCAGGTAGCCCAAAGCCTTACGAATATTTTCGAGTTTAGCGGTTCCTGGCTTGTCTTTTCTTCCGAGATAGATTTTCTTTCCAGGTCCAGCTTGGAAATACTCATGTTCAATTTCTCCTTGTTTTTCTGTAAAGAAGCTCATTGAATCACTAGTTCTAGCCTATTTTTCAGGCTTAAATAGCCAAATCCAATCATAGAGTAAATTTACTAGATCAGTTTATTAGTGCAACTAGAGTATACTTACTCTATGCCTAGAAACCATGAAAAAATCAATTCCTATGCCCAGATTTGCGAGGTTTTCGACGAAGGTTTGGGTGAGGAAGAAGTGGTACTGGAAAGATGAGTATTCTCACTTCCACAGGCCAAGTCATCGACCTGGACTCAGACACAGACGTCAGAGATCTGCCCCCTGAGAGCATCAAAATGGATCAGAGAACGTATGGGTCCAACCCCAAATTTTTTGTCTATATTGATCATTCTGGCAGATCCTGCTGGGAGGCGCACTGCTGATGTTCCGTGCGCTGCGCTATTCCTTGCCGTTGAAGGGCAGATACCACGTATTGATGCTTGACCACAACCAGTGGTACTGCACCCAAGAAGGGCGGGTGAAGCTCTGCGAAGAAGTGTCCGAAATGGAGCGCTTTCCCTTCGACACGACATTGTGGCAGAACCCAATGACCGGCAACCTTTCATACGTCATGCTGATCGTAATGAACGGCATCCAGCACAAGGTCCAGCTGATCTATGATAGAGATCATCCGGACTTTGAGATGGACGCAATCGTCCATTGGCCCATATTGAAGATGGGTGTGATGGGCCACCACTATTACGGGAAAAACAAGCCTTGCTACATCAAGCCGTGGTCCAGGGGGTACAGGGCCATACACTGCGCCGTGCAGGTGGCATACTGGATCAACGACTACTACAAAAACTTGAACAGCAGACACACAGCCCCCTTTGACTACAGGAGAATGAGATTCGATGCGTTGGGAGGACGCTACTCATTTGACTTCTAGTATTGTCGGGTTCAACGCTGCAAAGGTCTTGATGACGGATAGCCAGTCGCACCAAGGAAAAAAAATGGTTGCAAAATATGCAAAGCTCGGATTAGAAAACGGTTACGGCCTCATCGGAATAATTTATGACAACGGAGTCTGCGAAATAAAAAAAATAGTTCCGGCAGGGCGCAACTCCAAGAGGAGCCCAGTGAGCTTTTCTCCAGACACAGAAACCGACAAGAAGGCGCTGCAAAAAGAGATCAAAGCTGAGTCAAGATCAAGATGGTTTGGTGACTGCCACTCACATCCATGGGATTCCGAGCCTTATCCAAGTGCAATAGACGTGAACCAGCTTATAGAATCAAGAAAGACCAGACCGTGGATCTTCATGGGGATACACTCCACTAAGGATCTGAAGTTCTTTGGCCTTGACAAGAACGGCAGACCGATAGAGATACCGTTGCAGGTGGTGCCTGACAGCTTCAGCGAACAGAGCAGGATTGCAAGAATCACCGAAATTACTAACGGTAACACGCTGGCGGCAAAAAAGGTAGCAGTGCTTGGAGCAGGGTCACTTGCAAGCGCAATGATACAGACGCTCGCACAGACCCAAGTAAGGAGATTCTTGATAGCAGACATGGATAAGTTCAGTGTACAGAACACGATACGCCATATAGGTGGAATCTACGATGTGGGCAGAGACAAGACGGAGATAATGAAGCAGTACATAGAGTCGAAGAATCCGCTGGCATATGTCCATACTGTGAAAGACGACTTGCTCAAGAACCGCGAGTTGTTAAAGGGCGCTGTCAGCTGGGCCGACCTTGTTGTGGCAGACAGCGGCAACCCGGCGTTGAACTATCAGATCAACATACAGTGCGTCAAGAAAGGCAAGCCATGCGTCTTCGGAGGGATCTATGACAAGGCGGAAAAAGGATACGCGTCTTACTATGACCCGTCCGAGGGCAAGGCATGCTTCGAGTGCCTCTTCGGCATCACTGCATCTGCAATAGACAACGGAACCATAACCAGACAGTACGGATTAGAAGAGGGAGAGCTGAGCGAAGCCCAAGGACTCTATGCGGATATACTCCCAGTCGGGTGCATCATGGGGAAGATGGCCCTCTGTCTGCTGTCGGGGAAAAAGCTTGACTTCAATCTTGCGATGTACCACAACGACTTCACAGTGAAGCGCTACAGTGTTCCGAAAAAAAGTGGCTGCCCGACATGCGACTGCAATTGCGACAAGGTGGAGCTGCAAAAGCCTGCCAATACGAGCAAGGCGCTCGAGGCGATGAAAAAGATCTGGAGGAGAATATCTGATGGCTGACGAGATCAGCGAGATATTGAGGCGCTTGGACGAAATGCAAGAGCGCATAGAGTCGCTGGAGGACGACTCGCATGTGATCTCCGAGGAGAGGACTGAGGTGGCTGACGAGGGCGAGCTGGGCGGCGAGGTCATGGAAGAGAGGAACGACGCTACTATAACGAGGAAGATGGTTCCGGTGTGCGACTACTGCGGCAAGCAGATGGACGAGAAGCAGCGGTTTTCCATATGCAGAAAGTGCTCCAAAAAGCTCTGCGCCAGGTGCGCCATAGAGTTCAGGAACCAGGTCGTCTGCAAGAAGGAGCTCGACTCTGCGTTTGACATAACGAGGGAGGACTTCAAGGCGCTGCTGATGGT
>CAYOBG010000120.1:0-4512 GCA_964402265.1 uncultured Candidatus Nitrosotenuis sp.
GCCAGATTCCTTTTCACAGTGTGATGAGCCATAGATTGGCACGCCTCTGTAATCAGGATAAATCTCGGCATCGATACTCTTTCCATAGTCAAAGCACTGCTTGGTTGGGAATGTGTCTGCTTTTTGCTTGAATTCGTATCCATCATTGAATCTGGATGGCGTGATCATCATTCGCTCAGAGTTGACAAGATATGTCTCTCCTGTCTCTCCAAGGCCTACCCTGTCAAGTAATGTTGCATCAACTGCAGCTGGAGGGGCATCTGCAATCAAAACGCCGTATTTTCGCAGAGTTTTGGGATCAATTATTGGATGTGAAACCATGGCTACTTTTTGCTCGTTTTCTTTAACGATTTCTTGGTATGGTGCCTCTAGGCCATTTTTGAAAAACTTGTTAGCGGACAGACTTTTTCCAATTAAGGAATGGTCCTGAGCATACCTAATTATGCCGTCATTTCCAACGATTTTAAAATTATGAAAGCCATTTTCCCCACCCGTGTTCTTTTTGATGTTCTCCAAGGTGTATTCCAACTCAGAAAAATCTGTTTTATCTTCTCTTATGATATTTATGATTTGAGGGCTGTCTGATATTTGCCCCAGTTGTTGTTTTCTCAGATCATCAATTTTTTTTAGTGCAGATGCCCTGTCACTGGCAAGGGTGTGCAGCTGATCAAACGCTCTTTTTTCTAATGATGCTTGCGAGTTTGTGTAGCTTATCACAGAAATCGTAGCCATTGGGATCATGGCTACAATCATAAAGAATGCAATCAGCTTTGTGTTAAGTGATCTCGTCAGTATGTTTTTCATGTTATTATGATTCGTAAAATATTTTGAAATTATAGATTATTGTTTGTCCGCGCTAAACAATGCATAACATATGATCATCTAACGTGTGATTTATGCTATATTCGTCCAGTTTAATCTCAAAATGCTTTTGATGATTATGTGCATCAAATGTTCAATGAAAACAGACACAGCTAATAATATTGTGAAAACATAAAAAAATAATGGCAAAGATTTGTAGTGCAATTGTAATTGATGACGAAAAAGACGTAGTCACTACATTTTCAGACTATCTAGAAATAATCGGCATCGATGTAGTTGGAAAAGGGTATGACGGAAAAGATGCAATCACTCTATACGAATCTAACAAGCCAGACGTGGTGTTTTTGGACTTGATGATGCCTAACTTTGATGGGTTTTATGCTTATGAAAGAATAAAAGTGCTAAACCCTCAGGCCCTAATAGTCATAGTTACGGCAGACGCTAGAGACAATACCACTAAACTCTTAGAGGATCTCAAACCGACATTTGTTCTCTACAAGCCATATGATCTAAAAATCGTACAAAAAACCATCAAAACAATCACCCAGATCAATTCTATGAATAACTCATAATCCTACCCCTATCGTGATTTCTCCTTTAGCATATCTTTCTTTGATAATGCGTCGAACATCGTAATTGGAATGAAAATGTGCAATCTACAAGGAAGTACAAAAAAGATTAGATGAAAAACTAAGTTATGAAGACGAGTCAGATGAAAACGACAATTCTGAGACAAAAGAGTAATTTGTTTGGGATTGCAAAAGTTTACTCTATCTTTGGTGCTAGTTCTGGATTTTGTATTTTAGTTGAGCGTGATCTTTTGAGCAAAAACACTCCTGATATTATTGCACCGGCCACAATAGCTGCAGCTATTAGATAATCACTTAGGCTGCCAGCTATTTCACTTGTGTTACCAAATACGTATATCGTATTTTTTTGTGGGACAAAAGAATATTGGTTATGCACTGAAACTGCGATATTCTCACCCATTGGTGTGATGACCGAACCAAGCTCATTCCCATTGTTTGGTTCTGGGTCTGTTATGGTGTATAGATGTGAGCCAGTGTCTCCATCAAAGACATACACTACATTATTTGGGTCATTGCCGTCTAGATTTGATACTTGTGCACTGGCAACAATGTTGTTCCCAAATGTATCAATATCTGACCCCATGAATATGGTGTTGTCTTTTTCTGGATTTGATATGCTGTATAGATAATCACCTGTTTTTGCGTCAAAGACATAGATTGCACCAACAAACCTGTCGTTTACTTCTAACTCTGGCGTACCGACTAGTATCTTATCATTAGTACCAATCATGATGCGACCAAACACCTCTCTTTCTTGTTCTGGATTTGTTATCGTGTGTACAAGCGAGCCTGTGGTTCCATCGAAAACAAGCATGACATTTGTGTATTTGTCATCATTTGGGTTTTCGTCGTATGAACCAGTCACGATATAGTTGCCAACAGATGCAATATTACTAAAAAACATCTGTTCGCTCTCAGATTTTGGATTTGTTATCATGTGTAATAATGAGCCTGTCTTTCCATCAAAGACATAGATCACAGCAGTTGATTTTCCACTGGCTGGATCCTCAAAGATAGAGTTTGCAATGATATTGTCCCCAATGGTTGCAATGTGGCGTCCAAACCATTCGTCGGCTTTGTCCTCTCTGGGGTTTTTTATTGTATATAGCAATGAGCCTGTCTTTCCATCAAAGACATAGATCATGCCTTTGGTTGCACTATCTCCAGAGTTGTCAATTGGTATACTTGCTACTATGTTGTTCTGACTGGTTGCTACATAGAGGCCAAATCTGTCGCCAAGTGTTGGCTCTGGGTTGTCTATTGTATACAACAATGAACCCGTTTTTCCATCAAATACGTAGATGCTGCCTGCATATGCAACATCGCCAATGTTCTTATCAGACGCTCCGACTAGAATCTTTCCATCGACATAGCTTACGCTGCTTCCAAAGAGATCCCGTGTTAGGCCGGGATTGTCAATTTTAAAAAGTAGGTTTGCAGATTCTGCAAATACAACGCTGGAAATCCCAAATATCATGAATCCAAAAACAGCCGAGGCTGCAATCAGTGCGAAGATGTTACCTTTCAAGTTCTAAACCTTCGCCTTAATCTATATTAATAAAGTGTTCGCATCTTTTTACTGAATCATTGTTCTAGCAACAACGACTAAAGTCATCAAATCATTTAATGGCGTGACGTGTTCTTGTATTCGGTACGGGGCTTGTCTAGATTACTAAGAGTTAACCTGCTTTCCACATTATCACTTGCCAATTTAAGTAATCCATCATTATTACACAATTACGACAAATGAAAAACCAGGACAAGGCAATAGACAAGAACGTATTCTATTTGGATGAATCAAATGAGGTTTTGGAATTTTGACTGAAGAATATAATGAAGAAACATCGATAGTGAGTCGATCAGCATGGCTGACTCTGGCAATACTTAGTAGCACACTTTTGGTAGTATTTTTCTCAGAGACAATGCTTTTGCCGGCAATTCCGGAGATAATGCATGACTTTGATATACCATACGGGACGGCAGCTTGGATATTTAGTGCATATCTGATTGTAGCGGCCGTGATGACTCCTATTGCAGGTAAAATGTCAGATATGTATGGAAAAAAGAAAATACTTCTTGCACTGCTTGTTCTCTACATAGCCGGAACAATTGCAGGAGGATTTGCAAATAGCATATCACTTCTATTGGTCAGTAGAATAATTCAGGGAGTTGGTCTTGCGGCAATTCCTGCGGCTTTTAGTCTGCTTAGGGATTCATTTCCTCCGGCCAAGCTTGCAATAGCTGTGAGCGTATTCGGATCTGCATATTCTGCTGGCTCTGTGGTTGGGCTTTTGTCGGGAGCTAGCATCATCCAGAACTTTGGATGGCACAGTACTTTCTTCTTTATAGCTCCGGTTGCGGCTTTGGTAACACTATTGATTGTTAAATTTGTAAAAGAAGGCAGTGATCAGCTACAATCTGGTTCTGTTTTAGAGAGCGCACCGGACAAAAAAGGCACGGGCATTGACATAAAGGGCGCTCTGGCTCTTTCGGCTACGATAACTTCGTTTCTAATTGCATTGACACTAGTGCAAAATGGCATCCATCCAGAAAATCTGCCGCAGATTGCAGCTTCATTTGCAGCATCAGCTACCTCACTAGCTGTTTTTGTCATCATAGAAAAAAGAGTCATCTTGCCCTTACTTGATCTAAGACTGCTAAGACACAAGATCCTTCTACCGTCGTATATTGTACTAATGTCAACGGGTATTGTCATGTTTTTGGCATATCCGTCAATAGTTCAGCTTGTAAGAAGCCCGACACCGCTAGGGTTTGGAGGAAATGCAGTAGATGCTGCAAACGTTCAGATGCCATTTATGATAATGTTTCTAGTGTTTGCAAGCATTACGGCACTTATCATAAACAAAATAGGAAACGTAAAGCCAATCATCATTGGGTCGGCAATAGCTATAATCGGCTCCATAGGATTACTACTGTTTCACTCTACAGGATTTGAAGTGGCTGTAAATCTGGCCATAATCGCATCTGGTTTGTCATTAGCTCACATAACAACATGGAATGTAGTCATAACATCATCTCCGAAGGAATTCATGGGAATATCTGTAGGTGTGGGGGCTCTTTTGATATTCATTGGAATGTC
>CAYOBG010000121.1:0-4506 GCA_964402265.1 uncultured Candidatus Nitrosotenuis sp.
ACATATTGAGAGGCCAAGGCCACTTCCGCCCTTTTCCCGTGTCAACGAGGCGTCTGCCTGGTAAAACTTGGTGAAAAGCTTTGCCTGTCTGTCCTGTGGAATACCAGAACCATCATCTTGAATCATTATCTTGACTTCATTTTGGTCTTCTGTGGAATAGACTCGGATTTTTCCTGTCTGTGATGCGACTGCCTTTAGGCTGTTTTTTATCAGGTTTGTCAACACCTGAGTAATTCTATCCGAGTCGTGTGGAACTGTGATCATTCCTACTTCATTTGTTACGGTGATCTTGTCCTCTTCGATCTGTGGTTGTAATGTTTGGATGGACTTTGCAACCGTATCATGTATGTTGACAGACTCTTTTTGCAGTTTCAGCTGGCCTAGTTCTAATTTTTGTACATCGAGCAAATCTGAGATGAGTTGCAGTAGAGAGGCAGCACTGGATTTTATGATTGAGATTCTCTCCTTTTGTTTCTCAGTGAGATTCCCCAAGTGTCCACTAAGCAAAATATCTGCATAGCCGCGAATTGGTACTAGAGGCGTTTTCAATTCATGTGTGATCATTGCCAAAAACTCATCCTTTGCAATGTCTATTTTGCGAGCTTCTTCTTCTTTTATCATGATCGTCTCTGACATTGTGTTAAAGCTTGCCGCAAGCTCACCAATTTCGTCTTTTGATGAATATGCTATTTTTTCACCGTATGATCCTTCCCTTACGCGAGCAAGTGCTTGGGTGATCTTTTGAAGTGGGGTGAGTGATTTTCGTATTGTAAACAAGACTATGATAAATATGATAATATCCACCCCAATGATTGACTGTGTGATTAGTTGACCCTCATTTCGCTTTTGCAGTCTGTCTTCGTTCCACATGTCCAGCATTTCATCTATTGAATCAAGTAGTGACTGTCTTTGGCTGTTCAGATTAGAAAACGGCTTGTCAAATTCATCAGAGTAGAGTGATTTTGTCTCCAGCATTTTGACTCGTAGCTCCACTGCTTCCCATAACAAATCAAGCTCATCTAGCGAGTCAGAGTTCTCCCTTGGGATTGGTGCCAAGTTTTCTGCCCGTATATCAAGACCGCTCACATCTAAATCATCCAGTGGTATTTGCAAAAGCTTTCTCATTCCAACATCAAATGATAATCTCGACTTGTGAATATTCTCTTGCGCTGCCTCCTCTTGTCCAAGTGACACTAGTAGTGCATTTTGACCAATTACCTTTGCAGTTTCTCGCAGTTCCATCGCAATTTCGCGGTGTCTGTTGTAGTTTCGGTCTAGTGTTTCCAAGTCTTTGCCGAGTGCATCTGCCGTAAGTATTAATTCAGTGTTTTTTCCTAACACATAGTTTACTGCATCAACTACGTCTTTGTTGTAAATTGACGCGGCCTGTATCTCCTGTGCATGTGTTCTGTATATGTTCCAAATATTATTGACATTATCATAATCTGATTGGATTGCACTAGGTATTGGTGCAATTGATTGACCTCTCAGAACACCACCTGTTTTTAATGTGACTAGGACATTGTCAAACTCTTTGATCTCTTTTTCTAATATCTCTCTATCACTTTCTTTTCCATTTGCAATCGAGCCTGCCAGTCCAGCTATTGTTTCAACCTTGGTTTTGAGGTCTCCTGCGCGTATGATAGAATAAGACTCGTTTACTGCGGTGATCTGAGTATTGTATAAAATAAACAGGTTGAAGAATGCGACTAGTATCAAAACTCCGATAAGAAAGTATGTCTTGCTAATAATTTTCAATTTTAGTTACCTAGCTCTCGCTAGAGTATAAAAACCACGATCAAAATATCATTAGTAAATGTCAGAGGAATTTTTACGCGTAGCAAAAAAGGAAGTGACTGAAGACATTGCCGAAATTGGCAATCTACTGAAGCCTTGTTCAAGTGATGCAGATGTAATCGGGGCAGCATCCGAAATCGAAAAACATACTCATAAGATAAAGGGATTGGCACCTATGATGAATCAAGAAGAAATAGGCCAAATTGCAACACTGCTTGATAAGATACTCAAAGGAGTGCTATCTGGCAAGTCCGTTGCATCTGTACATCAAACACTGAATATGTCTCACAAATTCATGCAGGATGCAATTGAGGGAGATAAAAGTGGTTTTGAGGCCCTCAAATCAGGAATTGAGCACACTTACAAGGATTTGTTGGAATAGAAATTTTGATAAATTATGACGGTGAGCTGTTAGTATGGCACGAGTGATGATAGCAGACGATTCCGACGCAATTCGACTTGTACTGCAAGATATTCTGACAATTGGTGGACACGAAATAGTAGGCGAGGCGCAAAACGGTGCCGAGGCAGTAGAAAAGTTCTCACAGATCAATCCAGATGTTTTGTTGCTTGATCTGGCAATGCCAAAAAAGGACGGCCTAACTGTTGTCAAAGAAATCATTGGCAAACACCCAAACGCAAGAATAGTCCTAATTACGGCAAGTGATAATCAAAATGTAATCAACGAATGCATAAAGGTGGGAGCAAAAGCGTTTGTATCAAAGCCATTTGACTTTGATCACGTCCTAAAATTAATCGGTGATGTTACAAAATGACTATTTTATCCAGCTAAATCCCTTGCTTGATAGGAGTTTGGCGTTTTCAAGCTTGAATTTGTCATTGCATTTCATACACAAATAGTCTAAGAGCAGTTCTGAAAAAATCTCGGCGCAACCATTGCACAAATATAGATTTTCCTGAACTCTGTAATCCACACCAAATACCTTGATTTCTTGGTGGCATTTTGGGCATTTGTCATCTATGTAAGATGATGCAGAGGAAACATTTCCGCATTTGTAGTGCTCTATTATTTTATCTTGCTTAAAGTTGGTACCTTTGCACTTTGGACAATGAAATGTCTGTGTCACACGGACCGAACTGCATCTGGGGCACGCGATCTCCTTTATGTCATCTATTTGGATTATCTTTTTGTTTGAGATTAGGTGATTTATTTGTGGCATGATGTTTTGTTCTTCTTTGCTTAGGTGTTGCTGTATTCTCAAGAGGCTGATTTGAGTTGAGGCGGATACGAGTTTTTCAAGTGATTCTGAAATGTTTTCATCAAAAACCTGCGTTTCCTCTAGTCTGAGCGTATCGATTATTTCCTTTAGTTTTTCCAATCTTATGGGTTTTGGCAAGTACTGATAAGCCCCCTGTGCAATTACGTCTTTTATCGAGTCTTCACTTTTTTCACGTGCAGTCTCAATTATGACTTTGACATCTGGTTTTAAGGTCAACATTTGGGTCATGATGGAAAATGCAGTCATGTCTGGCAGATTGTAGTCTAGGAACACTAGTGGCATTTTGCCAGATTCTACTAGTTCCTTAAACGTCTCTACACCGGTTTTTCCATTCTGGCAGTGATGAATTTTTTTCAAACCGAGTCTATTCAGGAATTCTTTGAGTAAAATGCCTACTGCGGGGCTGTCTTCAATAATCAAAACATCCTTTTCTTCAAGACTTGACAATGCTTGTTGATTTTTTATCCGATATGAAAAGTTTAGTTTGTTTTAGTTATGGTTAATAGTGCGAAAATGACCTTGCAATCATGCAAAAAGTAGTTGCAGATACCAGTGTGATAATTAGCGGATATGTGACAAAACTAATCGAATCAAAATCATTACCTGAATGTGATCTGATAATACCTGTTGCCGCACTTGATGAGCTGCAGGCTCAGGCCTCCCAAGGAAAAGAGCAAGGGTTTGTAGGCCTAGAAGAAATTAAAAAAATAAACAAACTTTGCCAAAGCAACAACATCACAATCCAATTTGTGGGGCAAAGGCCAAGCCTTGAGGACATCCGACTTGCAAAGCATGGCAGAATTGATGCAATAATTAAAGACGTGGCAAAGCAAAGTAACGCAATTCTGTATACTGCAGACTATGTGCAAGGTCTAACTGCAGAGGCAGAAGGAATCACAGTAAATTACCAAAAGTCAGACCGAGCCCCACAAGTTTTAGAGTTTTTACGATTTTTTGATCAAAGTACCATGAGTGTGCACCTAAAAGAGGACAACCCACCGCTTGCAAAAAGAGGCAGGCCTGGAGCATTTGAGCTTGTCAAACTAGAGGACCGAACGCTTGACGAGGAATATCTGGAGCTTATCAGCACTCAAATTCTGGAGGCAAGCAAGATCTCCAATGCCGGAACAATAGAGATATCAAAATCCGGTGCACTAGTAATACAATATGATGATTATAGAATAGCTATAACCAGGCCACCCTTCTCAGAATCACACGAAATAACCATAGTGCATCCAATTACAAAAATGACTCTAGACCAATATTCGATTTCTGACAAACTAATGGGCAGGCTCACAGAGCAAGCAGAGGGTGTGATCATATCTGGTCCTCCGGGTTCTGGAAAAAGTACGCTAGCGTCAAGCATTGCAAATTTTTATGCATCAAAGGGAAATATTGTAAAAACATTTGAGTCACCAAGAGACTTACAAGTCGACAAAGGAATTACACAATACACAAAACTTGAGGG
>CAYOBG010000122.1:0-4442 GCA_964402265.1 uncultured Candidatus Nitrosotenuis sp.
GCTCTTCTGGAAAGATGTGAAAGTCCTCCCTTGGCTTTGCAAGCACTGCCTCTAGATCAACTATGATATTATCAGATTCAGGCTGGTCTTCAAAATCAATTTCAAATGCTTGAGACGAATAGTAAATGTCCCTCAAGGTTGAGGATTTTTTTTCTTGAACCAGTCTGTTTGCAAAAAATGCAAGCCAGATTAACTGGGTAAATGAGCGAAGTTGCGCCATGTTTCTAGAGCTTCGAAGGCCTGCTGCTTTGCCAAGGATGTATTGCTTGAGTTTTTTATCATAAACAATATTGCTCACTGACCTGCTTGGGACGTAAAACTGCGGGAATTGTCCCTTGTCTAGCTCGTTATAGATTCTAGTTCCCTCCAGTCGTAGTATATCCATTAGCGAGTCGCGCTTGGCGGTTGCGACTTTTTCTGCCTTACTCTTTGGTTTCGACATTTGTGTTCAAATCCTTGATTATCTTTTTGTAGTCAGGCTCTTTAGTTTTTCTTGCAAGCTCTGTTGCAAATTGTGCAATTAATGGAAGATATTTCTGGTATAGGTTGCTTCTTTTCTTCTCGGCCTCTGCTAGGCCTCTCTTTGACATGTATGATGAAAGTTTTCTTAGCAAAAACTGCAATGCAAGTCTGAGCTCTTTTTCGATTTCAGGTCTATCAGCTACGTTTTCTTTTCCTACTGTCTTGTATGGGATTCTAGTAGAACAGATATGACTCACTATTACTAGTGGCGAGTCATTTTTTATCTTGTATCTGCCCCAGTCAGTTTCATTTACCACCTGAAGCACCACATCGCTTCCCTCATCGTATAGTAAGGGGATTCTGTTTGCAAAGCGATATACTGTAATCTTGCCAGACGGGATTCCTCCGCCATATGCAATCCCCATTTCTATTACAAATGGGAATCCAGAATATGCCGAGGCGCTTCTCTGGATTACATCAAAAAAGTCAGGCTTGAAAAATTGGTCAATTCCCTTGCGCAGCGGCTCCTCACCAAGTGGTGCCAGACAGCTTGGGTCTGGGGAAAGAAAGGCATCATACTTTTGCAGAGAATCACTAAGCTGGACTAGTTCATCATTGGTAAATGCACCTATTCGCTTTTCTGGCTTGAGGCTCGCAAACTCTGAAAACTTGATTGCAGTTGATGGTCCCACGCGCTGGAACCTCTTTGTAAGAAATGTAACTAGTGATTCCCCTGCGACGGTATTTGCCAGTTGTTTGTAGTAGGGACTTGATTTTGGCATATCAACCATCACAGATTTTGATTCCCCGAAATCCCAATATGTGAGGTGTTTGTTTGCCAAGTCCACATCATCAATTCTAATTTTCATAACTTTATCAAAGTCCATTTGTAAAAATGACATCAATGCGACTATAATCCTAACAGGCCTTGAAAGGGAAGACCATTTCTTTTCTGCCCTTGCCATGATGCCCTCAAAGTTGAGATTCTTTTTTGCAAGACCTAGTTCTCGGCGTACCTTTTCAATCATTGCGTTATCAAGTGTTGGAATTTCATAATGAGTATCGACAATCATTCTACGTATTGTCTCAACATCGACTCCATGTGGGTGAGGCCGAATTATTGTTGGTGGTGCTGGCATTGTATCTACAATTCTTTTGTATTGGAATTTCTCGCCCTTTGGGTCATCAAATGTTATTGTAGCATATGGAGTGATGAGGGATGTCTGGTACACATAGTCTCGAATTTTAGCGCCGGCCTTGGAATAATCTCCTTCTAGTGTAATGCTAACGTTTAGGCCTTTTCTGTTTGTCTCTTTGGTGGAATGCTTCATTATGACTGGCTTGTTTTTTTGAATGTCAAGCATCATGGAATATTCATGTGATGTCTTGGCATCAACTGAGCTCGATACCACTACGGGCTTGTTTGTCGTAATTTGGCCGTACAGTATTGCCATTGTAGCTCCTAGGCCAAACATTCCCCTTGCTTGTTTTAGGCCAAACTTTGATCCATAAAGAACTGTCCCAAATGCAAGTGGAATTTGCTTTGAATCCATTCCAGGTCCGTTGTCTTTTACCGTCAAAACGTATGGTTTTGGGTCTGGTTTTTCTGGGTCTACTGGCTTGATTATTAGGTGCACATCAGGCAGGATTCCGCGCTGATCACAGGCATCTAGGGCGTTTTCCACAAATTCCCTGACTGCTGTGTATAACGAGCGTGTTGGATTGGAAAAGCCTGCAAGGTCCCTATTTCGATAGAAAAACTCACTTGGTGAAATCTGACTAAAGGTTTCCTTAAGAGACATCTTTGTTTTCCCACAATTGCATTCTGTCTAGTTTCTGCTTTCTTTTGTTTGCCTCAAGTTTGCCGTAAACTGAGCCATGTCTACTGCCGCTAGATATTGATGAAATGGCAGCTACTGCAAGTTTTATCTGGATTGGCTCTCCAATTATTGAAACGGTTTTTCCATAAACGCAGATACTAGTGTTAGTAAGATTTTCCATATTTGCTCTCGCCCTACCTCCCTCTCCAATTATTCTTCCTTTTATCCTTTCAATTTGCTGTGGGGATTTTCCTGCAAAGTCTCTAAGATCTATTACCTGCAAAGAATTTTCCTCTTTCGTGAGCTTCATTGCATTTTCAGGTGAGAACCCACGACCTATTGCCATTATTACTTCAGTTGCCTTGAATGGCTGGATTTGACTCACAGACCCATCCGTAATTATTTCGACTTCTCCAGTCTCGCTATCAATTTCTAGTTTAACAAAACAAGTTTTTTCAATTTGAGATTTTACTTTGCCAGATTTACCAATTAGCGCACCTACTCGGTCCACTGGAATTCTTACTATTTTTTCAAAGCTCATGATATTATTTTTGCCAAGACGTCAGTCGGATTTTCAACTGTTAGTCCTCGTTTTGCAAAAAAGTAAGACACATTTTTAATGTCTCTTTCAAGAAAGTTTTGAGCATTTGGGTGCATTGTGTCAACTGCAGACCCAAAGTCAAACAAAATTAGACCGTTTTCAGTTTTGAACACATTATACTCAGAAAGATCGCCATGAACGAGTTTTGCTTTTTTGTATAGATCCATTATTAATTGAATAAGCTGTGTGTAGTCGTTTTCATCCACATCGGTTTCATGAAGGGTTGATGCCGGAACGCCGTTTTTGCCTACAAACTCCATTGCAAGCACGTTTTTTGAAACATGTATTGGTCGAACCACAGGCAAGCCGTGCCTCATGCACTGATGAAGGTTTTTGAACTCTTTTTTCGCCCAGAGATACACCATGTTTCTAGTCCCCTTTCGGAGTCGCGTAAAGCGAGGATCCCCCACTATGTAGGAGTCACGCTTTTTGAAACTTGAAGTCGAAGTCAGATACACCTTGAGTGCTACATCGTTTCCTTTCTGGTCAACTGCCCAAAACAAGACAGATTCCTTGCCAGCCTTCACTATCCCATTCACATACGCGATGATTTTTTCATTAATCATCTCATACATTGTAAGCATTGTGGATTTGTCAAGAACTTGGTTGACTACCTTGTTTTTATTGAATCCGTCCTGTGGAGTTCTTCGTTTTTGTTTGGGGAGAATTTTGTTAAATTCGGAATCAAAATCCTCCATGCTGTCGACGTCGGAAACATCATCAGATGACAATTTGTTCCATCATACAATACAATTAGAAATCTTTTGGGAGATGGTCGTTTGCTTTTAGCCAGTCTACTTGAGCTAGTGTGAATCTCCATGTGATGTCTCCTCGCTCATCTTGTTTGAAATCCCATGGTGCAATGATTACAACATCATTATCTCTAATCCAAATTCTTCTTTTCAGTTTTCCTCTGATTCTACCTCGACGTGTTTTTTCATCAGTGCATTTCACTAGAACTTGATCACTGCCCAAAAGTTTGATCACTCGTCCGAGAAGCTCACCTTGTTGTGGTAATTGAATATCTTTTAGCTCGCTTTCATTTAGAACTTTACGCTTTCCCAATTATTATGATGGTTGAATTTTTGTATATAATTGTGTGTATTACATTTTGAATACAATTAGAAAAGGAACGTTATCAATTGTTTTGACTCCTTGTCTTGAGCCAATTTTCAAATTTACAGACATCTCAATTGTTTGTTTTCCAACCAAATTCAAAACAGCGCTGTTTCTCATGAGCATTTCTGCCTCAGTTTCTTCTACCAATCTTTGGCCATAGTACCCTTTGCTGATGTTGATTTGTACATCGCCTTTTTTGACTATCTTACCAAGTAGGTCTTCATCGCACATGTTTAGCATTGCGCTGCTTTGATAGTTTGATGTTCTGACAAAAAATCGCATTACGCGTATTTACCTTTTAGTGATGATTTTGCGCCGCATGCTTCACAGACTAGAAACGTGATCCTGTTTTCTCGCTCTATCTTGGTGTCAGGGCTTTTGCACGTTGGGCACTCAAGATAGTCTTTTACATAAATTGAAAACAAGTTCACAAAGTCATG
>CAYOBG010000123.1:0-4426 GCA_964402265.1 uncultured Candidatus Nitrosotenuis sp.
TTTTGAAAAATCAGGGAATAGAGTCAGAGGGATACATCACTGCAATACTTGCAGTACTAGAACCACTGGCCTTTATCTTGGCCATATTCATGACAAACATGGCAGTAGCAAAACAGGTACGTGCAAAAAAACAGGCCTCCAGTATTGATGACACACTTGAAGCTAAACACACCAAGACCAAGCTGCTCCAAGTGTTGCGCGAATCCATCACCGGAAAGGCAATTGTCATTCTGATTGGCAGCATCATAATTGGCTATGTCATAGGAAGTGAAGGGTTTTCTCCAATCAAAATTCTCTTTGAGGACCTTTTTGTCGGTGCAATAGTCATATTCCTAATTGAAATGGGAATAATTGCAGGGCAGAGACTGGATGATGTAAAAAAAGTCGGCGCCTTTTTGATTGGGTTTTCCTTGGCAATTCCAACAATAAATGGAATAATTGGCGTCTTTGCGGCAACCTATCTAGGGTTGAGTGTAGGCGGGGCAGTAATGTTTGGCCTCCTTCTTGCCAGTGCCTCATTTATTGCAGCCCCCGCAGTACTGAGAACCGCAATACCGCAAGCAAAGCCAAGCCTATACCTCACATCTGCGCTTGGAATAACATTCCCATACAACATCATCATATTATTGCCAATAATGCTCACAGTATCCACAATTATTCACGGGGACATGACGATAGACTTATTCAATTATTTCAGGAATGAGTTGTAATGAAACTATACAATGTAAAGCTGCTCACAATTACATGCGAAATTCTTGCGCAAAAAAACGTAATTGACATACTTGAAAAGTACAAAGTTTCAGGATACACGATTTATGAATCAGAAGGAAATGGTACAAAGGGCATTCGTGGAAAGGGCCTAAAGGATGAAAAAAACGTAAAAATTGAAACCGTACTGACTGAAAAAACCGCAGAAAAAATAATCGAGGACATACTCAGCACCCTGATATCAGATTTTGCAATAATTTTCTACATGAGTGACATTCAGGTTGCAAGAACTGAAAAATTCGTCTAGTAAATCACTTCAAGTGCTTTGAAGCCTTTTTTGCCTTGTAAAAAATTTTGAATCCGCTCTTTGATGCCTTGAGTGTCTTTACCAGCTTGACTGAAATTTTGGCAATCTTGAACACCGACAAAAATGGAATCAATACCACCATTGCAATTTCATGCCAGTGCTTTTTTACAAACAGCTTCCAGTTGTTTAGCTTTTTGTATTTGAGGTAAAGATCCAAGACCAGCAACCCAAAGAAGACCCATAATACAATCTCAAAATAAATTTCATATTCGTGTGGAATGTGGTACGGCGCCTCTGATAGAAACAATGATTCCGGATGGAATGATACAAATCCGATAAAATACACAACTGCCATCCCAAGCAAGACAAAGTCAAGTGATTTTGCTAGAGGTCCTTTTTGCGCCATTCCTAATACTGCTCAGGTATAAAAAAAATAAGCGTTCCTTTTTTGGAACGCTTGCATGCCAGGCCAGTGCCAAAATCTGTGAATAGGTTCTAGGCACGACCCGACACACGTCTGGCACAATGTGATTGGCTGAAAGACATGTACCTGAATGACACATGCCACATTGGTTGATAGGCAATAGTAAGCTAGTATGATGAGAAATCAGCTAAGTTGTTGATTCCATCTAATATCAACCAAAAGACAATGATTCCTGATTAAGAAATGCGAATAGATTCATGCAGAAAATGTGGAATTATGATGCGAGAATATGATGACATCCAAAGGTGCAAGATCTGCGGAAAAGAGTTTGAGCAGTTTGCATGCATAAGATGTCAGACCATAACCGAGCCACAATACCACATACACAAAGAAATGACGCCACTAATCAGAGCATAAAATTGTTCGAAAAGCTCATCACGGCACTGCAAAAAAAGAACGCAAGAAACATCCCAAGGCATAAGCTTGGGTTTTATTCATTTATTGGCGTGGCCGCATCTTTTGTCGTGATTTTGAGTATCGTATTATAATCAGGACAGCCCGATTCGAACGTCCAGAACCTTGCAGCCTTTTCCTTGCTCCATCACAAGTACCGGATTCATGTCAAGCTCTTTAATTTCCGGAAAGTCAGTGAGCAGTGCGGAGAGTCTCTGTACTAGTTCGGATAGTTTTTTCTTGTCAGCTGGTTTCTCCCCGCGCACTCCTTCTAGAAGTTTTTTTGTCTTGATGGAATCAATCATGTCATCTGCTTCTCTATCAGTGATTGGTGCCAGTCTGAATGTGACATCCTTTAGGACCTCAACATAGATTCCGCCCATTCCAAGCATTATGACTGGGCCAAATCCCGGCTCTTGCTTTGATCCAATGATTAGCTCCTTTCCGCCCTTTACCATTTCCTGTACCAATACGCCCTTGATCTGCGCCTTTTTGTCGTATTTCTTGGCGTTTTTGAGTATGATGCCAAATGCCTCCCTTACTGCCTTGTCGTTTGCAACCCCAACCTTTACTCCGCCGGCATCAGACTTGTGGATTATTTGTGGTGATGCAATCTTCATTACAACTGGAAATCCAATCTTTTTGGCAACCTTGACTGCTTCCTTTGCGTTCTTTGCTAGGATGCTTTTTGGCAATGGAAATCCATATGCCCGCAAGACCTCTTGGCCTTCTTCTTCCAGTAGGTTTGTTCTTCCCTGCTTTCTGACAGAGTCAAAGACCTTTTTTGCTGCAGCCTTTTTTGTCTTGAATTGTACTATGGTGCCCTCTGGGGTCTTGAGCCATTTTGAAAATCGAAGCATTGCTCGTAGCGCACGAATTGCTCCTTCTGCATAGGTATAGTATGGAACGCCGCCGTTTGCTAAAATTTCCCTGTTTGTTATTCCCTCGTCTAGGCCCATCAGCGAGGCAAGCATTGTTTTTTGGTATTTTTTTGACATTGCCACTATTACTTCGGCTAGCTTGTCATAGTTCAGGGTGGCAGATGGGGTGCACATTGCAATAACAGAGCCCACGTTTTTGTGTGCAAGTACATTATCCAAAACACCATTGAATCTATTAAAATCAGCGTCACCTACTATGTCCACTGGGTTTCGCGAGCTTCCCCACGGAGGAATTACTGCGTTTATCTTTGGCCGAATGTCCTCAATTGAGGCCATCTTGATTCCATATTTGGAGCATGCATCAGTGGATATGATTGCAGGACCGCCTGCATTAGACACTATTACAAGATCACCATCAAGTGGCAATGGCTGCTTTGAGAATGCAACTGCATAATCGAATAATTCTTCCATGGTGTCAACGCGAATTGCGCCAGACTGACTTAATACAGCATCATAGATTTCATCAGAGCCCATCAGTGCACCGGTGTGCGACATTGCAGCCTTTGCCCCCTCTGGACTTCTGCCAGACTTTAGTATTATCACAGGCTTTTTGTGCTTTTTAGTAATCTCCTTGCAAACTTTCAAAAATTCCTGGCCGTCCCCCATGTCTTCTAGATACATGACAATTACCTTGGTTTGCGCATGTTCTGCTAGCATTTTGAGAAGATCAATCTCATTGAGGTCAGCCTTGTTGCCAACACTTACCACGGCGGAAAACCCAATTCCCTGAGCGCTTGCGTCCTCAACTAGTGCAGCACAAATTGCACCACTCTGTGAGACCAGCGCGATTTGCCCAGATTTTGGAGTGACTTTGAGAAAAGTGGAATTCATCATGGTGTTTGGGTCCAGGTTCATAACACCAAGGCAGTTTGGCCCAATCATTCGTATGCCGTATTTTTTTACAATGTCTTTTAGCTGCTGCTCTAGCTGCTTTCCTGCCTCATCTACTTCCTTGAATCCCGCAGTAATTACAATGACGCCCTTGATTCCTTTTTTCCCGCATTCTTCCAGAACTGCAGGTACGATGTCGTTTTTTGTCACAACAACTGCCAGATCAATTGATTCCGTTACATCCAGCACAGTCTTGTATGCTGCCATCTCAAAGACCCTGTCGCGTGTCGGAGAAATTGGGTAAATCTTTCCCTTGTATCCTTTCATGATATTTGATGTAATGGTGCGACCGACGCTTCCGTCCTTGTCAGATGCACCGATGATTGCAATAGATTTTGGTTCCAATAAAGAGCCGGTCATCTTTTTGCCTCACCGCTGTTTCGTAAATAAAGCTATTCTTAGATCTCTAGCTGCCAAGCATCTTGCCAGCCAAGTTCTGAGCTCGTGGGATCCACACTATCTTGAGATCTGGTATTTTTCCCATCAGTGACCAGGCCTTTCTTGCAAGCTCGCGAAGATGCTCAGAGTTAATCGCATATTCATGATTCAGCTGCGAGACGGTATTTTTTGAATCAGAATAGATTGTAATAGAATCATTTGTTCCATCAAGCTTTTCCAGCGCAGATATGATTGCCATGTATTCGGCTTGGTTGTTTGTGATTCCCGGTTTTTTCTCATGGAATGACTCGCCTGTCTCCTTGA
>CAYOBG010000124.1:0-2742 GCA_964402265.1 uncultured Candidatus Nitrosotenuis sp.
ATTAAAACCAATAATGAATAATGCCTTTGCTCAGATATCTAAAAATTCAAACCAGGACCCGAAATCCGACCCAAAGGTGGGCGATAAACCAAGCTCAATTACGGTAGCCGATTTTAACAATGATGGGAAAAAAGATCTTGCAGTTGCAAATTCTGGATCAAATGACATCTCTGTTCTTCTTGGTAATGGAAATGGTTCATTTGGGAAGCAAACCCTATTTGTTGTTGGGATAACCCCTGCTTCTTTAGTCTCATCAGATTTTAACGGTGATTCGAATGTTGACTTGGCAGTTGCAAACACTGGATCAAATAATCTGTCTGTTCTTCTTGGAAACGGCAAAGGCTCCTTTAGTAAACAGCCTGAATTGTCCGTAGGTACTTCACCAAGCTTTGTATTGTCATCAGATTTTAACGGTGACAACAAACCGGATCTGGCTGTAGCAAATACTGAATCAAAAAATATTTCCATTCTTCTTGGAAACGGTAAAGGCTCCTTTAAACAAACTCAGATTAAGGTTGGTGGCGAACCAAATTCAATTTCCATATCTGATTTTAATGGAGATAATAAATCAGATCTGGCAGTAGTGAATAGTGTCTCTGATTCTAATCGAATTACAAACGCAGGTTCGATCTCAATTCTTCTCGGTGATGGTAAAGGCTCCTTTAGACAAACAGAACATTACCTTGGCGGTACTCTGTTTCCTATTGCCGCTGCAGACTTGAATGGTGATAATAAACAGGATCTGATCGTAGGAAATTTCTTAGTATCTCATATCTCAATTCTTCTCGGTGATGGTAAAGGCTCCTTTGCTAAGGAAGTTTTTTATGATTTACAAGCTAATTCTCCAGTTCACATCGCTGTAGGTGATCTGAACCAAGATGGAAAAACAGATCTGGTGGTTACTTCAGTTAGTGGATTTGTATCAATCCTGTTTGGCGATGGTAAAGGTTCATTTGATAAGAAAATTAATCGTGTTGCAATAGCTCCTTTTTTTGTAGCCATATCTGATTTTAATGACGACACAAAACAAGATCTAGCAATTACAAACGTCTATTCGGGCACTGTTTCAATACTATTGGGTAATGGCTTGGGCTCATTTAGTAAGGAAACATACCTGAGCGTAGGAAGTGTTCCAGTCCACATAATTCCAACCGATCTGAATTACGACAAAAACCAAGACTTGGTAGTTGCAAATAGTCGTTCAGGTGATATCTCAATTCTTCTCGGCGATGGCAAGGGTTCCTTTGGCAAACAAACTCAATTCCCAGTAGGTGTTCATCCAACTAGACTAGCAGTAGCAAATAGTGAATCCGGCACCGTCTCAATTCTTCTCGGCGACGGCAAGGGTTCCTTTGGCAAACAAACTCAATTCAAGGTAGGTTCCGGTCCGACATCCATAACCACATCTGATTTTAACGGCGACAAAAAGCTAGATCTAGCAGTCACACTAAGCATCTATGAAGAAATTGCAGTGCTATTAGGTAATGGAAGGGGGTCTTTTACTAACACAGCAAACCCATCTGGGAGTACCAGATGATGATAGTCAGAGTACAAAAAACTTGAGGTAGATACGAAACAATGAAAAATACCGTTCGGTAATCTTACTTGCATTTATGATTCGGTAAAAAAATTAATCGATTAGTCTCTCTCAACACTAAGAGTTTAACCCATACATTGTGTTTTGTACTAAACCAAAATCAATTCTATTACATTTCATGGGTTAAATTCAACATTGACAAAAATTCACCAGTTTTCACCAGTTGTTTTGTGCGTAAATGGCAAAAGTTGCCCAGTTAAGCTAACTTCGTTTCTAGTGCAATTTCTGTTTTTTATACTGTGATATAGAAAAAGAAAATACCTTTTTGCAAAAATCCTTAGGCTACTGCCGGAATCTGTTTTTCTTCTTGGCGCTTTGATTCCTTTCTCATCTTGGCTATGACTGCGGTAATCTGCATTTCATGGATTTCATCTAGTGTTTCGCACATGATAGGTATAGTCTGATTTTATACTTAAATTTATTCTAGATTGGAGTAATTGAGATTCCATCGCATTGCATGGTGGGGCATGTGACTGGCATTGCGGCCCATGGCAGAACTGTTCTGGTGTTGTTTCCAATGGCAGAAATGTTTTGCAATAATATTGGTAAATTGTGGATAATTCTGACTGGCTTTGCTGGATGTAACTGTCCGTTTTTGATTTCCCAAATTCCGCTTCTTGCAGTGCAGGAAAAATCCCCCTTGATTGGGTTGACAGGATATGTATACCATAATCTGCTGACTAGGATTCCGTTTTTTGTATTCTTTATGATCTCATCTCTTGTGGTATTGCCTGGGAGTAGTGTTAGATTGTGTGGCGCAGAAACCGGAATTGGGTCAGTTGAGTGGCCTAGTGGAATTCCCAGTCTGCATGCGTTGCCAGAGGTGGTGGTTTTTTCCTTGAGTGCATTATACGTATCAGAATAAACTGAATCAAAGATTCCGTCTTTGATGTATGATGTAATTCTAGTCGGCACTCCCTCATCATCAAATGATTTTGCACCAAGGCTGTCTGGCGTGTGCGGATCATCTGTAAGATTTAGCTCATCGATTGCAATTTTTGTTTTGATCTTTTCTGAAAAACAGCTCTTTTTCTCAGAATATGTCTTGAGGGAAAAGTTTGGCCCAAAGACAAAAAACAATAATTCTCCTACTGCCAGCGGTTCAAATGTTACACTCGTTGTTTGTGGTTCACAGGTGGCAGGAT
>CAYOBG010000124.1:2752-4396 GCA_964402265.1 uncultured Candidatus Nitrosotenuis sp.
AGCCTATTTTATCTGGCTCAAAGCCGTCTAGTGTTCTTGAGCTCACCTGCCCAATTCCTGACACTGGGATTCCTTCCTCGGAATCTGCATTTATAATTCCAGAGATGTATGTTGATTTCTCAGACTTTGCAAGACCTGACGTGTTTTGTATGGTGTAATCATCGCACACAATATTTAGTGAGCCGGAGATTCTTGAGATTTTTTTGTGCAGGGTGTTATCTATCATAATCTGGGCAATCTCTGATGCCTTGCTGGAATCAACACTCCATAGTTTTGTGTCATTTGTCTTCTCAATGGATGTAGTCTTGGAGTCAGCTGGAAACTTGTCCCAGAATTCTCGTCGTGTGAGATTTTTTCCAGCCAGTCGTGCCTCATCTACTATTTTTATCGCATCTAGTATGGTGGACTGGGCAGACGAGATTTTCTTGTCTTGTACGAGTCGAATTCCTACGGACTTTTCATAGTTTTCCTTGATTTCTGCGATTTCAGAATCTGTGATCCTAATTGTAATGACTTTTTTTGCACAAAATACTGACTCGCACTGATCAGCACCGCTCTTTAGAGCATATGATAATATCTCATCACACACTGACAACTATTTTGCCCTTGGGTTTTGATACCTGTACTTGTCTAGCTTGACTAGCTCAAAGTACGAGCCAAACTGTGATGCATTCTCAACTTTATCCAGCTCGTCCTGCTCTGATTCGGAATCATACACCTTGAGAATCTTATACGTCGTGCTTCTCTGGGCTGGTATTCTTCCTGCCTCTCTGATGAGTCGCCTCATCTCTTTTGGTTTTAGCAGCTGGCCATACTGAGCACCTGCCGAAGTTGAAATGGACTCGTTTATCAGAGTGCCACCAAAGTCGTTTGCACCCCACATCAAGAGTACCTGCGCCATTTTTTGGCCCTCCTTTACCCACGACATCTGGATATTGTTGATGTGATTGTTTAGCATGATTCTTGATATTGCGTGTGTGAGTAGCACCTCGTTTGCAGAAGCACCACTTCGAATTCCAGGGTGCAGTTCATGCTTGTACATTGGCGCCTCGGTGTGGATGAAATTTAGCGGGACAAATTCCGTGAATCCGCCTGTCTCTTTTTGAATGTCACGAATCTTTGCAATATGCTTTACTCTGTCTTCAGGTGTTTCAATATGGCCAAACATGATAGTTGATGTAGAGTTGATTCCAAGCTTGTGAGCTGTTTTTATTACATCAACCCAGTCATTTACGCTAATTCTTCCAGGGGAGATTTTATCCCGCATGTCTTGGTCTAGGATTTCTGCTGCAGTACCTGGTAAGGTGTTGACCCCGGCATCCTTTAGTCTCATCAAATATTCCTTGATTGAAACATTAGAGCGAGTAGCGCCATACAGCACTTCTTCAGGTGAAAACCCGTGAATGTGAATGTCAGGAATCTCTGATTTTATTGCGCGGCAAATATTCTCATATGTTTTAGAGTCCATGTCTGGTGGTAAGCCTGCTTGGATGCAGACCTCTGTTGCGCCATACGAATGTGCCTCTTTTGCTCTGCGAACAATTTCATCTGTTGGCAAAAAGTATCCTTCTTCCTCTCTAAAGTCTCGAGAGAATGCGCAAAACCCGCACTGTTTTATGCAAACATTGGTAAAGTTGATGTTTC
>CAYOBG010000125.1:0-4391 GCA_964402265.1 uncultured Candidatus Nitrosotenuis sp.
CAGTTGCAGTCCAGGTTACGACAGTCTCGCCTACCGGGAATAACTCTGGTGCATCATTTGTTATGGTTGCAATGCCCACATTATCAGATACTGCTGGTGTCTCTAGTGGTATGGTGTTTTCAAGCTTTGAGCTTGCCTCTTGAGTTATATCAGATGGTGCGGTTAGTACTGGTGATGTGGTATCCACTACTGTTATTTTTTGTGTAGCGGTTGCTGAATTGCCTGCCTCATCTGTTGCA
This sequence comes from uncultured Candidatus Nitrosotenuis sp., assembly GCA_964402265.1. Taxonomy (GTDB): domain Archaea; phylum Thermoproteota; class Nitrososphaeria; order Nitrososphaerales; family Nitrosopumilaceae; genus Nitrosotenuis. The sequence continues at coordinate 240 of CAYOBG010000125.1, forward strand.
GTCCAGGTTACTGTGGTCTCGCCTAGTGAGAATGATTCTGGGGAATCGTTAGTTATGATAACATCACTTACTGTATCAGTTGCCGTTGGCAGTGATAGTGAGACTTGGTTATCAGTACCAGATGTTGCCTCAAATGTGATATCATCTGGTGCTGTTATAATTGGTGAAGTGGTATCAGTTATGGTAATGTTTTGAGTTGCAGTCGATGTGTTCCCTGCAGCATCAGTTGCAGTCCAGGTTATAGCACTAGTTCCCAAGCCAAATGTTATCGGTGCATCGTTAGTGAGGGATTCAACGCCTATTGCGTCTGTTGCCTGCGCCTGGCCAATAGACACTAAGGTTTCAGATTTTGAGGTTGCCTCTTGGGCGATATCGGATGGTACTGAAATTACCGGTGCTGTAGTATCTACTACTGAGATGACTTGGGTTGAAGTGTTTGTGTTCTCTGATGTGTCTGTAACAGTCCAGGTTATAGTGGTCTGGCCTATTGCAAATGATTCAGGTGCATCATTTGTAATTGATTGAACCTCTACTAGGTCAGATGCTTTTGGCTCGCCAAGTGCTACTAGATTTTCTGATATACTTGTTGCCTCAGATGTGATATCAGCTGGTGCTGATATCTGTGGCTGTGTAGTGTCAATTATGGTAACATTTTGGTTCTTTGATACGGAATTTCCAAAGTTATCAGTTGCAGTCCAGGTTACTATAGTTGTGCCAAATGTATAGTCAGTAGGTCCGTTGTGGCTAACTGATGATACTCCTGTTGCATCATTGACTGTCGGCTCTCCAAGGGATACGAGGTTGCCTGTCTTTCCAGTTGCCTCTTGTGTTACGTTTGCTGGTACGATTAAGTCGGGTGCTGTGGTATCCACTATTGAGATGGTCTGTGATAAGGTGGAATTGTTGCCGGAAAGATCCTTTGCAGTCCAGGTTATACTGGTCTTTCCAAGTGGGAAGAATTGTGGTGAGTTATTTGTAATGGTTACTTGTTGAACGTCTGTTGCGTTTGGCGATACTAGTATTACGGAGTTTTGGTTCTCAGATGTTGCCTCTACTGTTAGCTCGCCAAGTGGTAGTATGACAGGCGAGGTAGTATCAATTATGGTGATTTTTTGAGTGGCAGATCCAAGATTTCCTGCAACATCTACTGCAGTCCAGGTCACTATGGTCTCACCCAGTGGGAAGAATTGAGGAGAATCATTTGTAATTGATGTGATCTCGCTGTTATCAGTTATGGTCGGCTCTCCAAGGGATACGATATTTTGATCAACACTTGTCGCCTCTATGGTGAGTGCTGCCGGTGCCTTTACCTTTGGTGGTTTAGTGTCAAGTACTGTTATGGTTTGGGTTGCTGTTGCCTCATTTTTTGCAACATCTACTGCAGTCCAGGTTACTGTGGTCTCACCCAACTGGAAGGTTTCCGGTGCATCATTTGTAATTGATAAAACCCCTACAGAGTCATCTACTGTTGGGTTGCCAAGGTTTGCAGTGTTTTGAGTACCGGTTGCCTCAAGTGTGATATCTGATAATCCAGAAATTACTGGCGGTGTGGAATCCCCAACTGTTACGGTTTGGGTTGCGATTCCCATGTTTCCTGCGTTGTCTATTGCAGTCCAGATTACTGTGGTTATTCCAAGAGGGAATTCCTCTGGTGCGTTGCTAGTTATAGATTTGATTCCGCTCTCATCATTTGCCACTGCCTGGCCTATAGATATTCGAGTCAAGCCCCCAGTTGCTTCCACGTAAAGGTCCTTTGGAGGTGATACTGTTGGCTTTTTGAGGTCGTTTGCTACCGGTTTTTGTAGAGTTTTGGTTTGTGTGGTTTGTGTAGATGTTGTTTGCGAATCTTTAGAGCCAAACTTTTGAATTCTGTGATTGCTGGAATCAACTACAAACAAATCGCCATCAGAGTCTACTGCCGCATCCTTTGGCATCTTAAATTGAGAGTTTCCAGTTCCTGTCGTTCCAAAGCTGGTAACGGTGTTTCCGTCCTTGTCTAGCACTACTATTCTATTGTTTCCAGAATCAGCAATTATTATATTTCCTGATGAGTCAAGATCAATTCCGTCTGGCGAGATCTTTAGTCCGCCAGATGCTGCGGTAAAGCTTTTCACAAAGGTACCATCAGAGTTGAATTTTTGGACTCGGTTGTTTCCAGCGTCAGATACGAAAACATTTCCATCAGAGTCTACTGCCACACCAAGTGGCGTGAGAAACTTTCCGTTATCGGTTCCACTGGAGCCAATCACCTGGACAAATTTTCCGTTAGAATCAAACTTTTGAACACGCGAGTTTCCAGTGTCCACAACATAGACAAAATTATCCTTAGATACTGCAACACCGTTTGGCAGCTTTAGCTTTCCTGCCTCAGTTCCAGTTCCACCCCATGACGAGATGAAATTTCCGCTTGTGTCAAACTTTTTAACAAAATTTAATTCGTGATCAGATACATACACGTAACCTGCGCCGACTGCAATTCCTGCAGGCGCATGAAATTCTTTAGAGCCGGTTCCCTTTGAGCCCCAAGAATGCAAAAACTCTCCGTCATTGTCGAACTTTTGGACTCGCGCATTTCCAAGATCCGTGACATAGACATTTCCAGTCTCATCAACTGCCGCATGCTGCGGATAGGTAAATGCACCTGTCTTTACTAGCCCCTGCTCCCCAAAGCTTCCCACATATGGGTAGCCTGAGGCTGCCATTGCAGTCTGGGAGAATACCAAGGTAAAAACAAAAAACGCTGCCAATATAGCTATTTTGAGCTGCATTTACGCATAGGTTTCCTTGTTAACAAAAGATCTCGCAAGTGAGTAATTGTTGAAGTTTAGGTCAAATTTTGACACTTAGAAGGGCTTGTTGACCTCGCGCGTAAAGACATAGCTTGCAAGCCCAATCATGATTATGACAAACGCACCAATCACGCCAAGGCTGAGCGCAGTCGATACGCCTTCAGTTACTCCAGTCATCATTCCCCGAACCAAGAGCACTGTATAGGTAACAGGATTTAGCTTGGCAATAGTTGCAAGCCAGTCAGGGAGTAATTCTAGTGGGAATAGAGCGGGGCTGAGCATGAATAGTGGCATGCCTAAGAAGTTGATTATACCCCAAAAGGTCTCTTGAGATTTTGCAGTTGCTGCAACTACTACTGAAATTCCTGAGAACCCAAGTGAGAACAAAATGACTAGCGCCATTATTGGTATTATAACCAGATAATTGGAAAACGTGACGCCAATTAAAATTGCAATGCCAATTATCAGTGCAGACTGCATTGCAGAAATAAGTGATATTGCAAGCATTTTTCCAAGTGCAATAGCAGAGCGCGACGCAGGCGATACGAGTGCCTTGTTCATGAATCCATATCTTCTATCCCATAGTGTGTTGACGCCGCCAAAGATGCTTGTAAAAATTGCAGTCAGGATTATGACTCCCGGTGCCATAAACTCGAGATAGCTTCCATCAAATCCTACTGATTGGATTAGTGGTTTTGTTCCGGCAAAGGTGTGGCCTATTACAATAATCCAGATTGCTGGCTGGATTAATCTTATCAAAATTCCGCTGCGCGACTTTTTGTATCTTTTTAGCTCGCGCCAAAATACCGTATAGGTATCATAGATTATCATGCCTTCATCCTCTGCATTTTGCGGTATTCCTTTCTTCGGTCGTATGATTTTTGAGCGCTCTCGTCCCGCAGGTCCCTTCCCGTATATGACAAAAAGACATCATCAAGTGTTGGTTGGGTTATCGAAATTGATTTTATTGAAACACCAAGATTTGATGATAATGAAAATATCATTGGTGCGACTTCGGTTCCCTTTGATGAAAATACTGTAATTTTGCCATCACTTGCAGTAACGTCCTTTACGAACTCAATTTTCATAATTTGCGATATCAGGTCCTGCTTTGAGGTGTCATCATCAATGGTTAGCGTGATTATGCCGCCCCCGATCTCAGTTTTGAGGCTCGATGGTGTATCAATTGTTTGGATTTTGCCGTAATCAATAATTCCAATTCTGTCGCAAAGCCTGTCAGCTTCCTCCATGTAGTGAGTGGTAAGAAATATCGTCATTTTGTATTCTTGATGAATTTTTTTGATATACTCCCAGATTTTTTGCCGGGTCTGGATATCAAGACCAACTGTTGGCTCATCCAGGA
>CAYOBG010000126.1:0-4390 GCA_964402265.1 uncultured Candidatus Nitrosotenuis sp.
AAATAACACTATACCAGCTAAAACACTTGGCAGGAAACTTTGGCAGCGGAACAAAATACGCATGTCCATCATGTGAAAAGCTCAAAAGCGAAAATCTTTGTTACATCATACCTGAATGCGCAAACATAGTCAACCCATTACAGTTTGGAAGGAAAAAGATAAGCAATGCATGATAAGGACGCAAAATTCCTAGAGGACGCATTCAAAAAATATTATTTTAATCATTTTGATCTGATTCATACTCCAAAAAACCCAGAGATGCGTGAGTTTGGATATCAAAAGCTCAACTCTGGAATGAATCGACATATCTCGCTAAAATCAGACAAGGAACTGCATCTATTACTCATGACAAATGTTCCGTCTGATGTGTATTGTTCCAATGCGCGTTATTCCTTTCCAAACTTGCCAATGGCGGAAAAAGACTGGCAAAATGCCGACCTCATTTTTGATATTGACGCAAAAGACCTCCATTTGCCATGCAGAATCAATCACACTACAAAAAAATGCACTACATGCGGATCTGTCTATGGAAACATGGATGCATGTCCTGATTGCAAGGCAACAAAATTCGAGACTGCTTCTGTTTTGTGCAATGATTGTATGTTAGGAGCAAAAAAAGAGGTAGGAAAACTAGTCACAATTCTGACTGGTGATCTTGGAATAAAAAAAGAAAACATTACGATATATTATTCTGGAAATGAAGGATTTCATATTCATGTGTCCAGCTCAGAATATGAAAAACTGGATTCCAGACACCGAGCAGAGCTAGTCGATTATATCACATTCAAGGGAGCAATGCCTGAAACCTTTGGTGCAAGGACAAATTTTGCAAAATCAGTATTTTCTGATCTTGACGACAAGGGATGGCTTGGACGAGTATCAAAGGAGATCTTTGGCTCTAAATCAAACAAGCCCAAAGTCTCAAAGGAAATCATATCTGAAGGATACTTTTCTTTTAAAAAAAGACTGGAATCAATACAAAAACAAATTGGTGTCCACGTGGACCCAAATGTCACAATTGACGTACACAGAATCTTCCGCCTTGGAGGTACTATAAACAGCAAGTCAGGTCTCACCAAGATGGAATGCTCTAATGTGACAAAATTCAATCCTGGCATGGATGCATGCTTTATTGACGATGAGCAGACTGCTATACTGGCAGATTGTCCAGTAGAATTCAAACTAAAAAACAAAAAATTCGGGCCATACAAAAAAGAACAAGTGGATGTGCCAAAATATGCCGCAGTTTATATGATTTGCAAAGGATGCGCTACTGTTTCACAGTAAAATCTAGGCAGAAAAGCATCCCAAGACATTAATTTATCTAAAAATTAGCAAATTTTGAATTTGTACAGTTCTTCTACAGAGTCTAGTTCGCCTCCGCCGGGTGCAGGCAAGTTAATACGACTAGGCATAATTGCCGGAATCGGACTCATTGTTCTCATACTGGTGGGAAACCAGGGAGTCATTCTGTCAATGAACATGACGGAGTTTGGCGACCAGTTCACAAAGCCCCTGTACTATTCTCTGATATCTTCAGTGGTTCTAGCAGCAATTGCACTAGTAAATGTCGATTTCAAAAACCGCTCATCAATAGTTTGGTATTCCATACATGTGATGATTACCTTTCTGAATAGGACCACACATGACCCAGTATCAAAAAACATTTCGAGTTTCCGTGATTACAAGCTAGGAGTTGTGCAGTTTGGCATTTGGCAGATAACCAAGATCTTCCTCTTTGGCGCGTTCTTTGTCAATATCATGTTTGGCCTAGGCCTAGTACACATGCTTGATGGAAACGACTTGGGCATTGACAAGATTCCAAATATCTTTACACTACCATTTATCACACCACAATCATCGGATCCCGCCCAGACAGTAATTGAGCTCATACCCGCACTTACCATAATTGTACCGCCGCTTCTTGGCGTAATAGGAATAAGACTTGCAATCTATGTAGGACTGCATTCCATAATCAAGGTAATCACGTCATATCTTTATGATTCTGCACAAGGAAAACCAAAGTATCTCAACTATGTCTCCACAATAGAGGCAATAATTGGAATTGGAATAATCTGGGCTGGAATAAACATGTTCTTCACAGAACAGATCGATTACAACACAAGATATGTGATTGGTGGAACACTTGCAGCAGGATTTTCTCTGGTGGCATTTTCAGTCTTTGACAAGTTCCGATCCAAAGTTCTCACACACCCAATAAAACGCGACATCTACATTCGAGTCTTTACGCTTATCGCAATTGGAATAATCGCCGGTTCCATCATGGCAGTAAACAACAGCATAGCAGACACGCGCAAAATAGAGTATCTTGGCCCATACACACAGCAACAAATCACACTTAACAGATATCTTGGCGAGCTTGACAAAGTCAAGATAACTACAAATGACATAAAGCTAACCTCGGTTTCTCCAAATAATATCAAAAGCTACATGGAAAGCAACCGCGACGTTTTAGATTCAATTCGAATCTGGGACTGGGAGGCAGCCTTTGCAAAGCTAAAGCCAGAGATCGGCCTCATTCCATACATCACCTTTGGAGACAATGACATTTTACGATTCAACAACACGCTATACTGGACTGCTTCAATGAAGCCAGTCGTGCCAAGCACTGTAAGTCTTGAGAACCGTTGGTATAATGAGCACCTAGTATACACGCATGTCCCGGACGGATTTTTGACACTAGAGGCAACATCTGGACAATCCGTAAAAACTGAAGACTTGTTTGCACAAAGAGCAATTTATTATGGAGAGGGCGGACTATTCCATGAAACCTGGTCTGCATATCCTACAAACAGGGGGGGCACTAGTGCAGAAATTACAGGCACGCTATATTCAGGTGACGGAGGAATTACAGTATCGCCACCGCTAAGCTGGGTCTTTGAGCCAAACTTTTTGCTATCATATCCAAGCACATCAGTCCATGTCATGAGATACAAGGACGTCTATGATAGAATGGAGACATTGTACCCATATTTCCTGTATGACTTGTTTGGCCAAAAGCTAGACATTTACCCAGTGACTGATGGCAAGACCACCTACTGGTTAGTACCACTAATCATTGGATTTGATACCCATTCGGTTCCATGGTCCATTGGCAACCCATATCTTAGACTGGTTGGATTTGCGCTAGTTAATACGTATGATGGTGACATTACATTACTCAGACACGGAGATGATTATTTTGCAAAAATACTTGAAAGCCAGTATGGAGACAAGTTCTCACCAATCCCGTCATGGCTGACTGAGCAAATTCGCTATCCACAAGAACTATTCACTTGGAAGACAGAAATGTTCAACATTTACCATGTCACCAACACAGAGACATTCATTCAGGCAAACACATTCTTTGAGATCCCAGACAAGCTTGACGCATACTATATCGAGGCAAAGCCGCCTGGATTTGATCGAACTAAATTCTTAGGATTGTTATCCCTTGAGCTCAGAGATTCCAAAGGAAAGAACCTCTCAGGATACATGATTGTAGAAAATGATCTGCCCACCCTTGGAGACATGCATTTCTATCAAGTACCGCTCAATTCCACCACAAAGCTGATTGGCCCAACCGCAGTTCGAGAAGCACTAGAAAAAGACAATGACTTTGCGCAACTAAAAACACTGCTTCGAACACCAAGAATTGGTGATAACATACTGTATAGAGTAGGTGATCATGATGTGTATTTCATTCCAGTGTATACTGCAGGCTCTGGTGAGGGTGTCGTAGCACAGCTTGGAACGATTGCCGCAGTTGGCGCCACATTCAATGGAGAATACTATGTTGGCCTTGGCAACACACAACAGGAGGCCTTTGAGGCATACTTGCAAAAGCTGGCGGGAGTAGTACCATCATCGTCATCCTCAACAGCAGACCCTGGATTTAACAAAGATGCAAGAATCTCACAAATCAAATCAGTCTTTGAGGAAAAAGGACTAGAGATCTCAAGCCCAACAGCTCTGTCTGTTCCATTGTCGTTTAAGGAGGGTGAAGTATCCCTATTCTCAAAGACAGACACAGAGGAAACTGACAAACTTCTAAACAAGTTTGTAGATGACTTTGTTTTACCAAGAACAAAACGGGTCTTGATGTGGCAGGACGAGGACACCGTCAACATTGGTACCATAATAACTATAGAAGGCGTGCCTGAGCTTCACTACATATCAATAGAAGTGGGCAAGTAATCACAAATAAAGGAAGTACCTCTATATCCAATTTGTTGCTACTACTCGTGGATAATGGATCTGTATTTACAAAAAACATTATCGAGTTTCTGTCTTCTATTAGAATAAATCATGTTGTGTTGCCTTTTGATAAAGTAAATTTTTCAGATGTAGAAAAATTTCATTCATTTATTCTGTCCGGCAGAAGACAAAA